>JAFYZY010000176.1 GCA_017548485.1 Oscillospiraceae bacterium
ACCGCCGGAAAACTGGTGGAAGGAGCCGATACGTCCGCTGAGGAAGCTAACGTCAGCGCGATGTTCGACAGCTGGTTCAGGACATACGGCCTCACTGACAGCTTCGTGACCTGCTGCGACCTCGATACAGTCTACAAACGCAACTTTGTGGGTCCCATCCAGGGTCTCGATGACTACAGAGCCCTGGGTAAAGGGGAAGTACTTGACGCCTTTAACGAGAAGCTCAAAGGCGCCGACAGGTTCGCGATGTATGATGTGGAATCCAATGTTGTTTACTACATCGACGGAAAGAGGACCCTCGGAGAAGTCGTCCGCGAAGTTTCCCTCGATTCCTGCACCGACAGGAAGGATCTGGTACTTCTTTTCGTGGACACCCTTAAGAAACTGGACCTGATCTCAGAGGTCTGATCTCAATAATATAAAAAACAAATATCCCGGGACCTTGAGCTTTCGGCTTCAGGTCCCGGGACTTTTCGTATTCAGAAAGGGGAGGATATCACTTGATAAGGTGATACTCAGTCTGTCTTCCGGCCAGATATTCGATATGCCCGTCAGCGACGGAGATATCGCTCTCGTATCCCCACATGGTGGTTATGTTCCACTCGGGTATCTCGACGGTGCAGTTGAGTTCCAGAGAATAGCAGGTGTGATCGCAGACCGCGTAGTCGCCTCTGACCGGCACGCCGTTCTGCGCGTCGATGAGTCCGATCGTAGGTCCTGCGGCATGGCCGTGGAAGCCTATCGGATGGGAGTAGAGACTGGGCTTCAGTCCCTCCGCGATAGCCTGTTTTCTGGAATCGGCAAGGATCTCGTTGCCGGTGCGTCCTACTTTGAAATTCTCCATGACGATATCCTGGAACCTGTTGACTTGAGCGAGAGCCTTCTTGAGATAGTCCGGAGCATCGGTCTCTCCGGGTCTCAGCACATAGGCCATCTCCTGAGTGTCGGTGCACAGATCCAGATATCTGAATCCCACGTCGCAACGCAGGCAGTCCCCGGGCATAATGACCTCCTCGCCCTCAACGAATCCGACGTCTTTTCTGATTATGGTGCACTCGTAGTCGAACCAGGGCTCCAGACCCATGTCTATGATGGACTGCATCATCCAGTATTTGACATCCGCACTGGTCGTCACTCCGGGTGTTATGACCTTGGAAGAGAACGCTTCGGCGATCATGGTGTGCTGGATCTGCATTATGCCGTTGTAAGCGGCGAGCTCGCTGTCCGTTCTGGTCTCCAGCCATTTCACAGCTGCGTACTGGGCGGAAACGATCCTCTCCCTGTATTTCTCGTCGAGAGCGCCGATGATCTTCTTCGCAAGAGAGTGGCTGAGCCCGTCGCCGAACGCGAAATCGTCCGAGAAGTTGAGCCCGATGGTCCTGGGATCGTACTGGTTCACGACCCTGTTCAGGCACTCCCACTGGGTCTCGGGAGGATAGGGATAATCCTCAGGGATCGCCCAGTTGGATCCTTTCTGATTGATCCATTCCAGCTCATAGTATTCGTCGATGCCTATCCTGGGGCGGGTAAGGGCAAGTCTCTTAAGCTCTCCGTCCTTCAGTGCAAAGACCAGGCACATGGTCCTTCTGCCGGTAAAGAAGTGCTTCGGCAGCAGGGTCCTGTACAGCGGATCCTCGTTGTATTCGTTGAAGGCTATGACCCACATGTCCAGGCCCGAATCCTTCATTACCTTGGGCATGATGGTATCGAGCCGCTCTTTCAGCCATCTGTTGTGGATCTTTTCCTGCTCTCTGTAGGGAACGACCTTGGCCTTCAGTTCGCTCAGAGAAGGCACGTCCTGGATCAGGAAGCTCTGGTCTGATATCTTCATGTTTTTTCCTTTCAGTCTGCGAGGGTGCCCATGGGATCCCACGGGTCGAGTTCGTGAGGCTCCTTGCCGAGACACTGCAGGATCTCCTCAGACAGATATTTCCTGTTCACGACGGCCTGATAGACATACAGGTCGAACCATTCGGCGGAAGCGAGATAGTAGCCCTTCTCTCCGTTTTTGTCGCCCCAGCTGTTCTCTATCTTCCATTTGCAGGGTTCTCCGTTCTCATCGAACGCGACGCCCGTAATGCACATCGCGTGGTTCATCGCGCTCTCGCTGTACAGCAGGGAGTCCTCCTTGCTGAGTTCCACGTCCAGGTCGAAGAGGGCAGCGAGGTCGTAGTTGTTCATGTCCCACACTCCGCTCTTCCTGTCGCCCCAGGCCCCGCAGTCGCATCCGAACCAGACGATCTGTCCGTCCTTCAGCTGCGCCACAACGGCGTCTCTGAGTTCCTTCATGGTGATGTTGAGATAGATGACCTTATTGCCGACGATGTTGCCGACGTAGTTCACCGTGTACCTCTCGTGGAAGGGCTTGTCCTTAGTAGGGGAGGTGATGAGCGACGCATACTCGTCCAGATCAAGGCCTACATATTTTTCATAGAAGGAGTGGGGATCGAGCCCTCTGTCGATGTGGTACTTGTTGTCCTTGTCAACATATTCGAAATCGAATGTCTCGGGAACTTCGCCGAAGCAGGACACCGAGAAGGAATAGAGCTCCTCAAAGCATTTCTCCCTGAGTTCCTCTATCTTTACGGGATCGTCGCTGTTTCTCTGGACGTCCGCGGCGAATCTCCTGAGCCTGCGCTCCACCAGATACTCCCAGTGCCAGGTGTCGCTGGAAGCAAAGGTCTCGGGGAACGCGGACTTGGGAACTATGCCGTATTTCTTTATGATGCCGGCGAACATATCCCACTGACCGCCGTCGCCGACGCCGGTACGGAGCACCCACATGAGTGTCCTGTCATCCCACTCGGCATCCTTGAGGGAGATGATGCTCTCCATGGTCCAGTTGATCTTCTCCAGCTTGTCCCAGAAGGCGACATAGTTCTGTGAGAGCTCGAACTCTTTTATCTTGCATTTCTTCGCGACTTCCTCGCGCAGAAAGTTGGTGCCTGCGAATATCCAGCACCTGCCGGAATCCTTCTGGTCGGTCGCTTCCATCGTCTCGATGTTGATATCAAAGTGGTACTGAACCTTGTTGTCGTTCTCCTGGATCTTCGCGATATCGAAGATGTCCGTCCTGGTGAGCGCTCTTCTTACCGCTCTGGCTTTCGGGTCTGCATCATATCTCGCTCTGAGGGAGGCGAGCAGTTCCTTTGTAAGTTCTTTAGCCATTCATTATCTCCTGTCTGCCATAAGGCAATTGCTTTCCTAATTAGAATAATATGCATTTCATATTTGCTCAATAACAAATGTTGACAGCGGGGAAACAGTCGTATATAATTAGTAAGGCTTCTTAATATCAGATTGTTGATTATCAACTTGCTTAAAATAAGAAACTTTATTATAAATCATCTTATCAATCATTCGTGTCTGAAAAGGAGACAACACATGAACGACAATGATCTGCTGATCTCCGTATTCCGTGTAGGCCGGCTGCACACCAGGCTGTTCCACACAGTACTGGAGAAGGACGGCGTAGACGGCACGCTGCACAACGGGCTCATCCTGCACCTTCTCTCGGAAGAAGACGGGATAACCCAGAAGGTGCTGGCTCAGAGGATGCACATCAGACCCCAGTCACTCACCGGCGCGCTTGAAAAGCTGGAAAAAGAAGGCTTCATCAGAAGACAGCGCAGCGAGACCGACAAGAGGGAACAGATCGTTTTCATCACCGGCAGCGGCAGGGAACGCAACGACGTCATGACCGAGGAGAGGGACAAGACCACGGAGGAACTGTTCCGGATCCTGTCGGAAGATGAAAAGGATCAGCTCTACAGGCTGCTCACCAAGGTAGCCGACCAGGAACTGTAAATCATTTAAAAGGAGTACATATATGTTCAAAGCAATCAAACGTATGCGCAGGCAGGAGGTAGCGCTGCTGATATTCAGCATACTTCTCGTTCTTGCGCAGGTGTGGACCGAGATGAAGATCCCGGACTACATGTCGAACATCACGATGCTGGTACAGACCGAGGGCAGCGCGATGTCCGCTATCTGGAAAGCCGGAGGAATAATGATGCTTCTGGCACTGCTCAGCACCCTCATAGGTCTGACTTCGGGCTATGTATCTGCAATGCTCGGAGGCCTCTATTCCAAGCACCTCAGAAGCGACATCTTCAATAAGGTGCAGTCATTCTCCCTCAACGAGATCGACAGATTCTCCACCGCTTCGCTGATCACCAGATCCACGAACGACGTCACCCAGATGCAGATGTTCATCGCGGGAGGCCTGAGAATGATCATCAGGACCCCCATCTCAGTCGTCGTCGCTCTGATCAAGATCTGGGGCAAACACTGGCAGTGGACATCTCTTACAGGCGGAGCGATCATAACCGTCATGTGCATCGTCGTCGTTGTCATCAAGTATGCTCATCCGCGGTTCAGAAAGATGCAGGACCTGACTGACGAGCTGAACAAGACCACGAGGGATAACCTCACCGGTATCCGCGTCATACGCGCGTACAACGCTGAGGACTACCAGGAGAACAAGTTCCGCGACGCAAACGAGAAGCTGTCCAGCAACATGCTGGCTGCCCAGACCGTCATGAGCTCCACCAGGCCTGTCATGAGGTTCGTCAACGACGGTCTTACCGTAGGAATCTACCTGATAGGCGCATACCTGATCAACCAGACGATCGGTACCACGGATGCGATCGTCACTTTCTCCGAGATGGTGGTATTCTCCAACTACGCCAGCAGGCTTCTGATGTCCTTCATGAACCTGGAGATGATATTCAACATGATCCCCAGAGCCTCGGTGGCCGCGGAAAGGATCAATGAAGTCCTTGACTGCGAGCTTGAGATCACCGACGGACCCGAGACGGAAGGCATCGAAGGCCGTGACGGAACCGTCGAGTTCCGCAATGTCTGCTTCACTTATCCCGGAACAGAGGGCGAAGTCCTCAGCGACATCTCCTTCACCGCCGAGAAAGGCGAGACCGTCGCCTTCATCGGAGCTACCGGAAGCGGCAAGACATCTCTTGTCAACCTGATCCCCAGATTCTACGACGTTACAAAAGGCGAAGTCCTTGTGGACGGAAGAGACGTCAGGGAATACAACCAGCACTCGCTGCGCAACCTGATAGGCTACGCTCCTCAGACCGCAGTCCTTTTCTCCGGCACGGTGTCATCCAATATCGAATACGGGGAAGGCGGAAATCACGCTGACGACGAGGATTCGGAAGCCGAAGTAAAGAGGGCTGTAGCCATCGCACAGGCCACGGAATTCGTGGAGAAGATGGAGAACACATACGACGCTGAGATCACCAGAGGCGGCACCAACGTATCCGGTGGTCAGAGACAGAGACTGTCCGTCGCGAGAGTAGTCTACAGAAAGCCTGAGATCTACATCTTCGACGATACGTTCTCAGCACTCGACTTCAAGACAGACCGCATCCTCAGAGCAGCGCTGAAGCAGGAGACCGCGGGAGTCACGACCCTGATAGTCGCGCAGAGGATTGGAACCATACGGGACGCGGACAAGATCATCGTTCTCGATGAAGGGAAGATGGTCGGAATGGGCACCCACGAAGAGCTCATGAAGAGCTGCCAGGTGTACCGCGAGATCGCATATACACAGCTGTCAGAGGAGGAACTTGCATAATGGCTAAGAAGAACAGTTACCAACTTGGACAGGCTAACATCAATTCCAACCGCGGTCCCGGCAGGATGCGCATCGCCGAGAAGCCCAAGGACTTCAAAGGAGCCGCAAAGAAACTGCTCGAATACGGAAAAGATATCCTTCCGCAGTTCATACTCGCGTTCTCAGCATCCGTGCTGAGCGTCATCATGAACCTGTTCGGACCCGATAACCTCAGCCGGATGACCAATATCATCGAAGCCGGAATGAAGTCCGGGGGAGTCGATATACCGGCGGTCATAAAGGTCGCGATCCGCGCCCTCTCATTCTATCTGGTAGGCGCTCTGCTCATACTGATCCAGAGCCTCAACCTCAACCGCGCATCGCAGAAGCTTATGAGGCAGATGCGAAACGACATCTCGCACAAGCTCAACCGCATTCCTCTCAGAAGCTTTGACTCTTCATCCTTCGGCGACGTACTGAGCCGTGTAACGAACGACGTCGACACCATAGGGATGAGCCTCAATATGGCTTCCAGTTCAATCGTCTCATCGATCGTCACTTTCATCGGCTGCACCGTCATGATGCTGCTCACGAACGTCAAGCTCACGGTGATCGTCCTGACATGCTCCATCCTCGGATTCATGCTCATGAACGTGATCATCCGCAAGAGCCAGGGATACTTCACCAGAAGGCAGTCATATCTCGGACTGCTGAACGGACACATCGAGGAGATGTATGCCGGTCATCTGATCGTAAAGGCATACAACGGCGAGAAAGAATCCAGAGAAGCGTTCGAGTACCTCAACGATAAACTCTTCGAGAACAACTGGAAGAGCCAGTTCATCAGCGGTATCACATTCCCGCTCATGGAACTGCTCAGCAACCTCGGATATGTCGCTGTCTGCGTATTCGGCGCCATGATGGCCAAGAACGGACAGATCCCGTTCGGAACGATAATCGCATTCGTCATCTATGTGCGTATGTTCACCATGCCCATGAGCATGGTGGCCAACTCCATCACCAACCTGCAGTCCGCAGCCGCAGCCTGCGAACGCGTGTTCGACTTCCTTGCCCAGGAAGAGATGGAGGATGAATCCTACAAGACGCAGAAGATGGACAACATCAGGGGCGATGTGGAATTCAGCCACGTGCACTTCGGATACGACCCCGACAAGATCATAATCAATGATTTCTCGGCAAAGATCGATGCCGGAAAGAAGGTCGCCATCGTCGGCCCGACCGGAGCGGGGAAGACCACCATGGTCAACCTGCTGATGAGGTTCTACGAACTCAACGGCGGAAAGATCTCCATAGACGGCATAGATACAAAAGACGTCACGAGAGAGAACGTACATGAGCAGTTCAGCATGGTCCTTCAGGACAGCTGGCTGTTTGAGGGCACCATCAGGGACAACATCGTCTACAGCATGACGGATGTCAGCGACGAGAGAGTAATAGAAGCCTGCAAGATGGTCGGACTTCACAACTACATCACCGGACTGCCCAACGGATATGACACGGTCCTCTCTGAGGACAGCAACATGTCGGCAGGTCAGCGTCAGCTCATGACCATTGCGAGAGCCATGATCCAGAATGCGCCTCTGCTCATACTCGACGAGGCTACGAGCTCCGTCGATACCAGAACGGAGCAGCTGGTGCAGGACGCCATGGACCTCCTTACAAGGGGAAGGACATCCTTCACCATCGCTCACCGCCTGAGCACCATCAGGAACGCCGATATCATCCTCGTCATGAAAGACGGCGATATCGTCGAGACCGGTACCCATGAAGAGCTGCTGGAGAAAGGCGGGTTCTACTCCGACCTGTGGACCAGCCAGTTCGTCAACGCGGAAGCGATCTGATCAATATCTCTGCATACACAGACCGGGAGATGCCCTCAGGCACCTCCCGGTGTTTTCTGTATTGAGTTCAGATCTCGAACATGTCTCTGGGGAAGTTGGTGAGGAACTCCGCTCCGTCTTCCGTGACAAGAATGATATCCTCAACGCGCATGTACATCTCGTCCTGTATCCACATCTTGGGCTCCGACGCGAAGGCCATTCCGGGCTTCATGACAAAGTCAGATGCCTTGTTGACCATCGGGAACTCGTGGCAGTCGATGCCGATCTGGTGTCCCAGCATCTGCATCTCCCTGAACCTCAATATGTCGCCGAATCCCAGTTCATCTACCTTCTGCATCACGAAACCGTAGAGCTCGCTGTTGTTGGTCTCATAGGGCTTTATGCTCTGCACCATGAACTGCTGCCCGGCCTGCAGGGCGAAGTAGGCGTCTCTTACGTACTGCGGGGCTTTTCCGAAGTACAGGCTGCGTCCCCAGTCGGAGCAGTAGCCGCCGTTCATGTATCCTATGTCGAACGCGATGCCGGTATTAAGCTGCAGTTTCCAGTTCCTGTCGTAGTAATCGACCGTTTCGGTCGTTATGGTCCCCTGAGTCTTGAAGCCGATGGTGGGAGGGAAGGAGA
>JAFYZY010000177.1 GCA_017548485.1 Oscillospiraceae bacterium
ACTGCCACCGTGTTGTCAGTCCCGAAGGGCTTCTCCTTCCAGACGGTGCTGCATATCTCCTTGGGAGAGAAGACTCTTCCCGGATTCGCCATGAGGAGCTTGAGGATATCGTATTCCTTTGGCGTGACCTGCACGGGTTCCCCGTCCAGGAACACCTCCTTGTTGCGGTCGTTGAGCTCTATGCCGCCGATGGTATAGGACTCCTGCTCTGCTACTCCTCCGCCCAGCTTGAGATATCTCCTCAGTTGGGAGCGCACTCTGGCAGTGACCTCCAGCGGATTGAACGGCTTGGTTATGTAGTCGTCCGCACCGACGTTGAGGCCGAGGATCTTGTCGTTGTCCTCGCTCTTGGCTGTGAGAAGTATCACCGGGGCGTTGCTGACTTTCCTGATCTCGGAAAGCGCGCTGATTCCGTCCATGACGGGCATCATTATATCCAGCAGCACCAGATGTATGTCGTTGTTCTCAACGGCTTCCAGCGCTTCCCTGCCGTTATAGGCCTCATAGAGCACGTTGTCCGGATCCGTGAGATAGATCTTGAGCGCGTTGACGATGTCTTTCTCATCGTCGCAGATCAGTATATTAGGCATGGCCATACCTTCCTTGATCGTTCTGAGATTATTGTAAAGCCCTTCTGCTTAAAAAGATATATTCCCAGAGATTAAGAACGCCTTAAGAAAAGGCAGATACCCGTGGTCCGGATACCTGCCGCAAATGATTTCAGTGTGTTATTTTACTTCGTCGAGCGTGACGCCCATATACATGCAGGCTTCGCGCAGCGCCTTCTTGTAGCGGCCGTAGGCTCCCACGCAGTGGTGGATGTACGGTCCGAACATGAGTTTCCTCTCGAGAGCCGGCCAGTCTCTGTGCTCGAACCAGACGTATGTCCCGTGGGTCCTGGGTCCGTCCACCGCTTTTCCCTCCTCGCAGAGGAGCATGTAACTGCCGCGGTCCCCGTCGAACCTCGCGATCGTGATGTCGCCCTTCTTAAGTTCGAAGTAAACTCTTCCGTCTTCTTTGCCTTCTGGCTCCTCACCGCACAGGCATACCGGGAAGTTGCCGCAGTGCCAGAGCAGTTCCGCATTGTCGTTGTGGGGATGTCTCACTGTGATGTCCGCGAAGAAATCCGTCGTCTCGCCGCGGGCAGCAGCCAGCATGAGCACCGAGGTTATCGCACCGTTGATGTCGCATTCGCAGGATACGGGAAGTCCCTTCTCGGTGAGCAGTGCGTTGGAGAAGCAGGGTCCGATATCGAACGCTTCCCAGGACTCGTCCCAGCACTCGGACGCCACTGTGCTGCATCCGTATTTGACCGCAAGATCTCTCACCCCCAGGAACAGACCAGCAGTCTTTCTGAGCCAGCCGGCTTCCGGATCCGCGACTTTGACTCTTGATACGATATCCGCTACGACTTCCTTTATGCCATCCGGGTTGTTCTCCATGGCGTTCCTTGCCGCCTGCAGGTATTCCGATGCCGTCACGGGAACTATCTCCACACCGAACTTCTCCAGAAGCTCGCCTTCATTGATCTTTACGGACAGAAACTGTCTGGGCCTGTTGACGATCTGCAGTACTCTGAGTCCCCTGAAAGCCTTGACGACTGAAACGGCTCTTATGAACATGTCCAGTCCCTCGTCCAGTTTGGGATCGTCCAGCCAGCAGTTCTCAATATATGTGAACTTGACACCGTATCTGAGCAGTGCCCTCGAGGTCGCGAACATACCGCATTGCGTGTCGTATGTGCGCACGTTCTCATCGCTGTTGCGCTCCCCGTCCCTTGGTCCCCAGAGCAGCACCGGGACACCCAGCCTGTATGCCAGCTGAGCCACAGCTTCCTCATATCCGAAGTTCATGTGCGGTACGAACAGCGCATCCACTTCCTTCTCACGCAGATATCTGTAAACGCTCTCCACCTGTGTCTGGTCGCAGAGCAGCCCGTCCGGCAGGAGATGCTCCGCCGTTATCACGCTGACGTCATGGATGCGTGACAGCTTGTCCAGCAGGACCGGCATCACCTGTTTCTTGTGCTCAACGGCATCCGCGGGAGCCGGAAACGTATCTCTTCTGGTGGGCACTACAGCGAGGTTTACCGTCCTGTAGCGGCAGAATGTGCCTGCGTAATCGAAACTCATCTTTATCTCCTTTTTGCTTAAACTATTCAAATTCGACACGTGTTGCATCTTTTTTTCCGAGAATTATGGTATCTGAAACAGCTCCGGAAATCAACTGAACCGGGAGCGCAGCTGTTGAAAGGCATATTCAACAGATTATCCGTATCAGTCTGTTGATACTGCACAATAAGCGCTGAAATATCACTCAAATACTTATTATATTGTTACATGATTTATTGCAAAGGCATTACCCTGATAGTATACTCTTTAGTGGTAGTAAACCAAGCAAATATGATGTATAAGGAGATAATTCAATGTTAGCAAACGGCAAACAGGCAAAAGCCATTTGGAACGCCGCACGTGAAGGCCACTGGGCCATGGGCGCTTTCAACATCATGGACATGATCACTGCTGAGGCGGTCATCAGCGCTGCCGAGGAACTGGATGTCCCGGTATGCCTGCAGATGGCTGACGGTTACAATCCCGAAGCTCCGGAAGGAATGAACAGGATGACCGAGGCTCAGCAGCACAACTTCGACACATTCGTCATCAACCGCGCCAAGGACGCAACTGTCCCCGTAGTCCTGCACCTTGACCACTGCCCGACATACGAAGGCTGCATCCGTGCTCTGAGACGCGGAATGCCCTCCGTCATGCTGGACGCTTCCCAGCAGCCGTTCGATGACAACGCCGCTCTGGTAAAGAAGGTCGTTGAGGCCGCTCATCCCTGCGGATGCATCGTGGAAGGCGAGATCGGACACGTCGGCGGACACCCGAACTCCCACGGAGTCATCTACACCGAGGTGGAAGATGCCGTTCGCTTTGAGGAAGCAACAGGCTGCGACCTGACCGCTGTCTCCATCGGAACCGTACACGGCTACTATGCCACCGAGCCCGTCCTCAACTATGACCGCATCGCCGAGATCCGTGCCGTTGCCAAGAACCCCCTGGTCATGCACGGCTCCTCCGGTCTGAGAGAGGACCAGTTCAGGGATGCCATCAAGGCCGGTATCTCCAAGGTTAACTTCGCGACCTATATCCAGATCGCGGGCGGCGCAGCCCAGCTGGAGATGGCGAAGAAGCTCATCGAGGAAGACAGACGCCCCATGATGATGATGTTCAACAACGCCGGACTCAACGCGGCGAGAGACTACCTGAAGATGCATATGACCATCTTCGGAACCCAGAAGGTCACCTTCTGATCCAACTGAAATAGCCGGCCGGCTGACAAGAGGTAAAACGCCGAAGGTCACCGGCCGTTTTATTACTATACTTTTTTCATCAACCCGAAAGGACACACAGATCATGGCAAAAGATTTCACCAGACTTGAGAACGTCCTCAAGAACTTCATCAAGGACGGCAGGAACCCCGGATGCGGAGTCGCCATCTTCCAGAACGATGAGGTACTGTTTGAGAGCTACGCCGGATATGCGAACATCGAAGAGAAGAAGCCCGTCACCAGGGATTCCATCTTCCGTCAGGCTTCCACGACGAAGCTGTTCACATACGCGATCCTCGGCATGCTCTATGAAGAGGGAAAGTTCCTCTTCTCCGATCCTCTGTATGAATATCTCCCCGAGTGGCGAAACACCCAGAAGTACATCCGCGATTCGAACAACGCGGTCCGCGCGGTACCGGTGGATCATCCCATCACCATCCGCAACGCCGTTGCGATGATGTGCGGACTGCCTTACTGCATGTTCCCGAATCCCAACGCCACCGATCCCACCCTCGCTGCCATGAGCCGCCAGATGGCGAAGCTGATGGAAGAGAAAGGCCAGCACCCCACACTTCGCGACGAGGTCCGCGTGATGGCTGAAGTGCCGGTCATGTTCGAGCCCGGCACCCACTGGCAGTACGGCTTCGGAAGCGAGATCACCGGCGCTCTGGTAGAGACCTGGACCGGAAAGCCCCTGCGCGAGGTCTTCAAGGAGAGGATCATCGAGCCTCTGGGCCTGACCCGCACCGCTACATACATCACCGACGATATCAGGGACTTCGTGGTCACGCAGTACAGGAAGACCAAGGAAGGCGAGCTCATCGCCCTCGGACCGGAAGGCGACAGCGCCTACGATCCGGCAGTCCATCCGGCAGGAGCCAGAGTCAATCTCCTCTCCTCCCCGCACGACTTCGCGATCTTCATGCAGATGCTCGCCAACGGCGGCACCTACAAGGGCGAGAGATACCTCGCGGAAGGCACAGTGAACATGCTGCACGAGAACCAGCTCAGCGACGAGATCATCCCGGACTTCACCAACGATTATCTCGCCGGCTACGGCTACGGACTCGGATTCAGGACCCTCATGACCCAGAAGTACGGCCACAACGGCCGTCTCGGTTGCTTCGGCTGGACCGGCGGCGCCGGAACATGGGCTGAGGCCGACCCGGTGGACAAGCTCTCCATCGTCTACATGCACAACATGATGCCCAACGACGAGCTCTACCACCACCACAGAGTCAGGACAGCGGCATACGGATGCCTGCTGGGCGACTGACCCCGGAACGTAAATAAGCGCACGGGCAGCGGGCTGTCCGTGCGCACAGATCAAAAACTATCATCAGGAGGAAACAATGGCAGAATTCAAGCACCTTGATGCTCTTCTCCAGGGTTTTGTGGACGGCGGTCTTCCGGGATGCGCCCTGCAGATCACCCAGAGAGGCAAGACCATCTATGAGGGTTATTTCGGATATGCCGATGTTGAGAACAAGGTACCTGTGACCAAGGACAGCCTGTTCCGCCTCGCTTCCATGTCCAAGCTTCCCCTCTACACCACCGCAATGATCCTTTATGAACGCGGCAAGTATATCCTCACAGAACCTGTCAGCAAATACCTGCCCGAATGGGAGCATCTCAAGAGATATGAACATCTCCCCAACGGCGATCTCAAGGTCGTCGACTGCGAGAGACCGATGCTGATCAGCGACATCCTCTCCATGAAGTGCGGTCTCCCCTACTGCAACTCCCCGGCGTATTCCCCGGATCCCACCGTGCAGTCCATGCAGGAGTGCATGAAGCCTCTGTGGGAGAAAGGCAAGTACAGCGTACAGGAGCACATCGCCGCCATGTCCAAAGCAGTGCTGCAGTATGAGCCCGGCACCCACTGGTCCTACGGTTTCTCCAGCGAGATCACCGCAGCCCTCATCGAGAAGGTCTGCGACAAGCCCATCAACGACGTGTTCCAGGAACTGCTGTTCGACCCGCTGGGAATGAACAACACCAGGAATAAATTCTTTGAAGGCGCTCAGGAGCGTCTCGTAAAGATGTACCGCAGGAAAGAAGACAACAGCCTCGAGCTGATGGATTCCCCCTTCGACAGAGGACATCTGCCCGAGACAGAGACCGGTTGGGGAAGGCTCTTCTCCAACGTCAACGACTACTCCAAGCTCATCGGCATGCTCTCCAACGGCGGAGAGTTCGACGGTGTCAAGATCATGGGCCGCAAGACCATCGACACCATGCGTGCCAACGGTCTGGACGCCGAGATGCTCAACGACTTCGAGAGCGACGGCGCTCCCTACAACTACGGTTACGGCTACGGCGTCCGCACCCTCATTGACAAGGCCAGAGGCAACCACAACGGCTCTCTGGGATCCTTCGGATGGACCGGCGGATTCGGCACCTGGTGTGAAGCCGACCCGGAGGACGCTGTCTCCATCGTCTACATGCACAACCAGAGCCCCAACATGGAGCTTTACTACCACCACCACGTGCGCAACGTCGCATATGGGTGCCTGGAATAACAGGAAAGGAGAACTTGAGCAATGTCAGAATTCAAGCATCTTGACGAGCTTTTCCAGAAATTCGTCGATGACGGACTTCCCGGATGCTCCTGTGTCATAGCCAAGAAAGGCGAGATCCTCTACGAAAACTATTTCGGATACTCTGATATCGAGAACAAAGTTCCCCTCACAGAGAACAACCTGTTCCGTCAGGCATCCCTCACCAAGGTCGCCATGTACACCACTGCCATGATGCTCTATGAGCAGGGCAAGTTCCTCATGACCGACCCCATCTATGAGTACTTCCCGGAGTGGAAGAACTCCACCAAAACGATAACCCTGCCCAACGGCAAGGTCGAGGTGGTCCCCGTCGATCATCCCATAACGGTCAAGAACATCATGAACATGACCTGCGGACTTCCCTATCAGATGATCATGGGCAACATCCCCGTAGCGCACCCCACGTCCAGAGCCATGGCCCGCGCCATGAAGGATCTCACAGACAAGGGACACTACACTCTCCGCGAACAGATCAAGGCCATCTCCACAGTACCGCTGGCATTTGAGCCCGGCACCAGATGGCTGTACGGCTTCGCCAGCGAGCTCACCGCGGGACTTCTCGAAGTCATCGGCGGAAAGGCAGCCGAGCTGGTCATCAAGGAGACTCTGTTCGATGCACTCGGAATGGACGATTCCGCCAACTTCCTCAACGACAGGATCACCGAGGACCGTCTCGTCAAGGGATACTACCTCGTAAGAGGCAAAAAGCTCGGCGACGAAGGCGCTCTCGTTGTGTCTCCTCCCGACAGGGAAGCTTCCATGGTCGGAAAACTCGGAGAGGTCTCCGGATTCCAGCGCGTCATCACCAACTCCAAGGACTACACCAAACTCATGCAGATGCTGGCCAACGGCGGCGTCTACAACGGCGAGAGGATCATGGGCCGCAAGACCATCGACCTCATGAGGACCAACACCATCTCCGACAAGCTCATCAAAGAGGACTTCTCCAACACCTACCTCGCAGGCTACGGTTACGGCTACGGCGTGCGCACCCTCATGGACAAGTATGTCGGACATCACAACGGTTCTCTCGGACAGTTCGGCTGGACCGGCGGTTCCGGAACATGGGCGGAGGCGGATCCCTCTGAGGGCACATCCATCGTCTACATGCACAACGTACAGCCCAACCACGAAGAGTATCACCACATCAGGATGCGCGACGTGGCATACGGCTGCCTGGAATAAGGAAAGAGGATCACGGAGGAACTTTAGATGTATAAACCTCTGAATCCCGCCTTCGAGGAGCACGGACTGTTCTTCAACCCGGCTTATATGACCATGAAGCTGACCAAGGGCGGTCCCAAGCATGTCGAGAACCTCAGAGGCGTCGTGGCGGATTACGACGGAAACGTCACGTTCTCCATGTACGCCCCCGACGCAAAAGAAGTATCCGTCAGTTGGGTGGATATCAACTATCAGGAAAAGCCGATGCCTCTTGACAAAAAAGAGGACGGCGTATGGTCCAGGACCTACTCCGGAGTTGAGCCCGGATTCCATTACTGCCATTTCATCGTGGACGGACAGCCTGCAATGAACCCGCAGGCTCCGTTTGGATACGGCAGCCATGAGGTGGAGAACTTCTTTGAAGTGCCGGACAGAGAGTTCGACGACTACCTCGTAAAGGACGTGCCTCACGGCAGCGTCACGCTGGAGGTGTTCAACTCATCCCGTACAGGCAATCTCAACGCGGTCTATGTCTATACTCCCGTTTCCTACCGCACAGAGCCGGACAGGAAATATCCTGTCCTCTACCTGAATCACGGCGGCGGGGAGAACGAGACAGGATGGCTCTGGCAGGGCAAGATCAACTACATCGCCGACAACCTTATGGCGGAAGGCAGATGCAAAGACATGATAATCGTCATGCCCTGTCTCTATGACATCTATTACGATATCGAGGAGGAGTTCATCGCCGGAGATTACGACGGGATGCTGGTCAACGACATCATCCCGATGATCGAGGATCGCTACAGAGTTCTCACCGGATGCGAAAACAGAGCGATAGCAGGCCTTTCCATGGGTTCCTATCACACGGCATGCACCTCCTGCAATCATCCGGGACTGTTCGCGTACACAGCGATGCTGTCTGGGTCGTTCGATGACCGCTGGTACGGATGGGTCAACTGCAGGGACGTTATCGAGAACAGTGAAGAGTTCAGGCAGAAGACCAAACTGTTCTACATGTCCATAGGGACTGATGAGACACGTCTCTACCCGCAGGTCCAGGAGAACAGAGCATTCCTGGATAAATGCGGTGTGAAAAACGGCTATTATGAATGTCCCGGGCTTCATGTATGGACAGTCTGGAGGAAGAGCATAGTGCAGTTCATGCAGCAGATCTTCTGAAAGCCTCATATCGTTCCAAAAGCATATGCGCTCATGCGGCTACGACCGCATGAGCGCTTTTTCTGTACTGATGATCTGTTTTTACGCTATCTTCTTAATCAAAAATATATCCCTTCACGCCTGCTGTCTTGTTACTTTTATCAAAAATACTGTCAAATCAGTTGTTTAATAACAACAGATATTGGATTTTCCCGAAACAAATGTATAATAGACCTTGCGTGAAACAATCAACGTTTATTTATGGAGAAAAATGAAAATGAAGAAATTTGTATCTATCATGCTTGTTCTCCTTCTTGTACTGTCCCTCACTTCCTGCGGAAAGAAGAAGGATAACTTCGATCCCTCTGAGAAGTCAGAAGGCGTCATGACATACGCTCAGTATGCTGCTGCCGCAGTCGATACGGAAGTCACTGTCGAGTGCTTCGTGATGGATCATCAGTCCTGGTGGGACAATAAGATCACTGTCTACTGCGCGGATCCCGACGGCGCTTACTTCCTCTATGAGCTCCCCTGCTCCGAGGCGGACTCCAAGAAGCTTGTCCCCGGCACCATGATCAGAGTCAAGGGTGTCAAGAGCGAGTGGTCCGGCGAAGTTGAGATCGTCGATTCCTCGTTTGAGATCCTCGACAAAGGCACCTGGACACCGACTGCTTTCGATGCAACTTCACTCTTCGGCAAGGACGATGAGCTTGCAAAGCACATGAACCAGCTCGTAAAATTCAAAAACGTCACAGTGGAAGCCAACAGCGACGGCGCAGCCTTCACCTACAAGTGGGACGGCTCCGGCGAACAGGGCGACGACGTCTACTTCTATGTCTCCCTCAACGGAACATCCTACCAGTTCCTGATCGAGAGTTATCTGCGCGATTCCAGCACCACTGTCTACAAGACAGCGGAAGGCCTCAAGGCAGGCGACAAGGTCACTCTGGAAGGTTACCTCTACTGGTACAACGGACCTCAGATGCACGTCATCAATATCAACAAGTGATCAGATATCACCTAAACATACGAACGTCCGGTCAGCAACTGACCGGACGTTCTTTATTATGTCTGACTATTTGTTTTCTTCCACGTAC
>JAFYZY010000178.1 GCA_017548485.1 Oscillospiraceae bacterium
AAGCTCTCCTCCCCTCTTAGTCTTCGTAATCATCTGTGTAGCTGTCGTTGTCGTCGGCAAAGGCGCTCATCACCAGGCTCTCGAGAGCGTCGTCGGCAGCATCATCCGAGCTGTCGTCGATGGTATAGTCATCGGGATTCTCGATGGTGAAGTTTGCGAGCTCCTCATCGACAGCGACGTTGCGCATGTCGTCGTTCATCTGTCCCATTCCGGGCTCATCGTCGTCGAGATCCTGCTTGAGGTCGATCTCGTTTCCGTCGTTGTCCAGGACCTTGACGTCCAGAGCGAGGCTCTGGAGCTCCTTGACCAGGACGCGGAAGGACTCGGGTATGCCGGCCTTGGGGATATCTTGACCCTTTACGATGGCCTCATAGGTCTTTACGCGTCCGACCACGTCGTCCGACTTGACCGTGAGGATCTCCTGCAGGGTGTAGGCTGCGCCGTAGGCTTCCAGAGCCCAGACTTCCATCTCACCGAATCTCTGGCCGCCGAACTGAGCTTTTCCTCCCAGAGGCTGCTGGGTGACCATGGAGTAGGGTCCCGTGGAGCGGGCGTGGATCTTGTCATCGACCAGATGATGGAGCTTGAGGTAGTACATGTAGCCGACGGTGACCTTGTTGTCGAATCTCTCGCCGGTGCGGCCGTCGTACAGCCAGCTCTTTCCGTCGGATTCGAGACCAGCCATGTCGAGGCACTCCCTGATGTCGCGCTCGTTGGCTCCGTCAAAGACGGGGGTCATGACCTTCCATCCGAGTGCGTGGGCCGCGTATCCGAGGTGGACCTCCAGGACCTGCCCGATATTCATTCGGGACGGGACGCCCAGCGGGTTCAGGCAGATATCCAGCGGCGTGCCGTCCGGCAGGAACGGCATGTCTTCCTGAGGAAGGATGCGGGACACGACGCCTTTGTTGCCGTGGCGTCCGGCCATCTTGTCGCCGACCGAGAGCTTTCTCTTCTGGGCGACATAGACTCTGACCACCATGTTGACACCGGGTGACAGTTCGTCGCAGTTCTCAGGTGTGAACACCTTGACGTCCACGACCGTGCCGTACTCGCCGTGCGGGATCTTGAGGGACGTATCCCTGACTTCGCGGGCCTTCTCGCCGAAGATGGCTCTCAGGAGCCTCTCCTCCGCGGTCAGCTCTGTCTCGCCCTTGGGAGTGACCTTGCCGACGAGGATGTCCCCGGCCACCACGTCTGCTCCGACGCGGATGATGCCTCTGTCGTCCAGATCCTTGAGCGCATCCTCACCTACGTTGGGGATGTCTCTGGTGATCTCTTCCGGTCCCAGCTTGGTGTCGCGGCACTCAAGCTCGTACTCTTCTATGTGGATGCTGGTGAAGGTGTCTTCCTTGACCAGTTTCTCGTTGATGAGGACGGCGTCCTCGTAGTTGTAGTCCTGCCAGGTAGTGAATCCGATGAGCATGTTCTTGCCTAGGGAGATCTCTCCGTTGGCAGTTGCGGGTCCGTCCGCGATGACTTCCCCTGCTTCCACCCTGTCGCCCTCGCTGACGATGGGTCTCTGGTTGACGCAGGTGGACTGGTTGGAGCGCAGGAACTTGATGAGCTTGTATGTGCGCTCGTTTCCGTCATCCTCTTTGATGACGATCTTGCCGGCGCTGACACTGACGACAGTTCCGGCTGCCTCCGCAAGCACTACGACTCCGGAGTCATGGGCGGCCTTGTACTCCATACCGGTGGCCACATAGGGCTGTTCGGTCACGAGGAGCGGCACTGCCTGGCGCTGCATGTTCGCTCCCATCAGAGCGCGGTTGCAGTCGTCATTCTCGAGGAACGGGATCATAGCCGTGGCTGCGGAGACGACCATCTTGGGCGAGACGTCCATGTAGTCGGCCTGAGAGGCATCGACTTCCAGGATCTCGCTGGCGTGACGGGCGTTTACTCTCTTGCGCACGAAGCGTCCCATGCTGTCGAGTTCCTCGTTGCCCTGGACGATGACCAGTTCATCTTCCACATCTGCGGTCATGTAGACCACTTCGTCGGTGACGATTCCCTTTTCCTTGTCTATCTTGCGGTAGGGCGCCTCTACGAATCCGTATTTGTTGATCCTGGCGAATGTAGCCAGATAGTTGATAAGTCCGATGTTCGGGCCTTCCGGCGTCTCGATGGGACACATGCGGCCGTAATGGCTGTAGTGCACGTCTCTGACCTCGAATCCGGCGCGGTCTCTTGAAAGACCTCCGGGACCGAGAGCTGAGAGACGTCTCTTGTGAGTGAGCTCAGCCAGAGGGTTGGTCTGGTCCATGAACTGGGACAGCGGGCTGGACCCGAAGAATTCCTTGACAGCCGCCACGACGGGGCGGATGTTGATGAGATTCTGGGGAGTCACGTTCTCCTGATCCTGGGCGTGGAGCGTCATGCGCTCGCGGATGTTGCGCTCCATTCTGGAGAAGCCGATGCGGAACTGGTTCTGCAGCAGCTCGCCGACTGAGCGGATCCTGCGGTTGCCCAGATGGTCTATGTCATCGGTGGTGCCAATGCCGTGGGCCACGTTGATCATGTAGCTGACCGAAGCCATGATGTCGTCGACCGTGATGTGCTTGGGGACGAGTTCGGTGTACCTGCGCTCGCACTCCGCCTTGATATAGTCCTCTTCCGTGTTTGCGGCGAGGATCTCAGCGAGGACGGATGCGCAGACCTTCTCTGAGATGCCGATCTCGGCGGGGTCGAAGCTGACGAACTTCGACATGTCGACGGTGCCGTTGGAGATGACCTTGATCTCCTTCTCCTCATCCAGTCTGAGCCAGACGGAGGTGATGCCGGCATCGGCGATCTCTTCCGCCTTCTCCCTGCTGATGACCTGGTCGGCCTCGGCGAGGATCTCGCCGGTCAGAGGGCTGACCGCGGGCCTTGAGAGCCTGCGTCCGGTGATCCTGGGGGCGATGGAGAGCTTCTTGTTGAATTTATAGCGTCCGAAGTGAGCAAGATCGTAGCGTCTGGGATCGAAGAACAGATTGTTCATGTAGGAGCGGGCGCTCTCAAGAGTGGGCAGCTCGCCCGGACGGATCTTGCGGTAGGTCTCGAGGAGACCTTCTTCTTCCGTTGCGGTGGTGTCTTTGGACAGGGTCGAGGTGATGTACTCGTCCTCTCCGAAGAAATCGATTATTTCCTGATTGGTGCCGAGCCCGAGCGCGCGGAGAAATACGGTCACGGGCATCTTGCGGTTTTTGTCGATCCTGACATAGAAGACGTCATTGAGATCCGTCTCATACTCAAGCCATGCGCCTCTGTTGGGGATGACCTGCGCTGTGAACAGCTCCTTGCCGCTCTTGTCGCGGACCATGTCGAAATAGACTCCGGGTGAACGGACGAGCTGGGATACCACGACGCGCTCCGCACCGTTGATGACGAAGGTGGCGCTGTCCGTCATGAGCGGGAAGTCGCCCATGAAGATCTCCTGCTCCTTGATCTCGCCGGTCTCCTTGTTGAAGAGCCTGGCCATGACCTTGAGAGGAGCATTGTACGTGGTGTCGCGTGCCTTGCACTCCTCTACGGAGTACTTGGGCGTCTCATCCAGGTGATAATCCGTGAAGTCCAGAACGAGATTTCCGGTATAGTCCTCGATGGTCGAGATATCGCGGAAAACTTCTCTGAGGCCCTCATCCAGGAACCACTGGTATGAGGTCTTCTGAACATCAATAAGGTTCGGCATATCCAGAACTTCGTTGATATGAGAGAAGCTCATACGTTCCGTATTGCCTAACTTAACGGGATGCGCATTAACCATGCTGGCAAATTCTCCTATAATCTTAATTACATTAATGGATTGGGGTAAAAAGTGACAAATATAGCGGAGGTTTGGCGACCAAAACTCATCGAATTAACGAGTATTTTTCTGGCGCAATCTTCCCTCCGCGCGCAAAACCCCAATATAAATGCTAATTATAGATTCTAAGCCATAAAAACACCTGTGTCAAACACTTTATCCGTGACGGATCCCCTCTTTTCGGGCTTCTGAAGGTCAAAACACAACTTGTAATAATTTGTAATCTTTTGACGGTGCCAAAAATACCGCCGCTCTCTGCTTTCGTTCGGACTCTCTTTTGCTTGCAAGCGTCTCGCTGCCCGATTTACAATAAGGGGTAAGGAGTTTAATAGGAAATGATAAGATACAGCAACTGCGTCCTTCTGGACGGAACCAGAAATATGACCGCGAAGCCCGGTATGTCGGTGCTCGTTGACGGCGACAGGATCGCCGGCGTATGCAGCGACAGCGAGGCTCCGAAAACTGACGAGACCGTCGATCTCGCAGGGAGTTATCTGCTGCCCGGACTCATCAACCTGCACATCCACCTCCCCGCTTCCGGAAAACCTAAAAAGAAACAGACAGACAATGCCAAGCTCGTCCGCATCCTGATGAGCAACGCCGTCACAAGATACGCGGTGGACCGCATGTGCGAATCCTACGCGCTGACGGAACTTCTGAGCGGATGCACCACGGTCAGGACTGTGGGAGGCGTGCGCAGCGTGGACTCCAGAGTCCGCGACAGGATCGCCCGCAACGAGATAAACGGACCACGCATGCTCGTGGCCAACATGGCCGTCTCGGTCCCCGGCGGACATATGGCCGGTTCCCTCGCCTATGAGGCGGTCAGCGAAGACAACGCCAGGGAACTGGTGGACCGCATAGCCGAAACAGGTCCTGATCTCATCAAACTGATGATCACCGGCGGCGTCCTGGACGCCAAGAAGGTCGGCGAGCCGGGAGAGCTCAAGATGCCTCCCGAATACGTAAAAGCGGCATGCGACGAGGCGCACCGCCTGGGTTATATGGTCGCAGCCCACGTGGAGAGCCCGGAAGGCGTCAGAGTCGCTCTGGAGAACGGAGTTGACACCATAGAACACGGGGCCGAACCGGATGAAGAGATCATCCGTCTGTTCAAAGAGAAAGACGCTAAGCTCGTCACCACCCTCTCCCCCGCTCTGCCGTACGCGTTCTTCGACCGCAGCGTGAGCTACTGCAGCGAGATGGAGCAGGCCAACGGCCGCATCGTCTTCGACGGGATCGTGGACTGCGCCAAGGCGGCGCTGGAGAACGGCATCCCCGTAGGTCTCGGCACCGACACCGGCTGTCCGTTCATCACCCACTACGATATGTGGAGAGAACTGAACTACTTCGTGAAATACTGCGGAGTCACTCCCGCGTTCGCGCTCTATACCGCGACCCTCGGAAACGCCCGTATCGTTGGGATCGATTCCGAGACAGGAAGCATAGAGACCGGCAAATCCGCGGACTTCATCGTCTGTGCAAAGGATCCCACCGAGGATCTCTCGGCGCTCAGGGATCTGGAACTGGTGGTCATGAAAGGAAAGGCTTTCCCGAGGCCCAGGATCCGCAAGAACAAAATGATCGAGAAGGAGCTTGATAAATGGCTATAAACACCGACAAGTCCATCTGGACAAGAAACTTCATACTTCTGTTCGTATCGCATATGCTGTCATCCGCGGGAGTATACATGGTAAATACCCTTCTGCCTCTGTACAGCAGGTCCATGGGCGCCACCGATGCGGTGATAGGCTTCGTGTCCAGCGCTTTCTACATGATCGCCATGGCCTCAAGGCCGGTCTCCGGTCCTGCCATAGACGCATTCGACAAGAAGGTGCTGTTCCTGATACTCACGTTCGGGAACGCGCTGTGCATGTTCGGATACAGCACGGCAGCCAGCCTCGGATGGATCATATTCTTCCGCATGCTGCACGGCATCACCTACGGAAGCCAGGCTGCCCTCTGCCTCGCAATGGCATCCGGCTCCCTGCCCAAGGAAAAGCTGTCCAGCGGAGTCGCCACATACGCCCTCAGCCAGGTCCTTCCCCAGGCGCTGGCTCCCGGAATCGGTCTGGCGCTCTCCGAGAAATACGGCTACCGCATGGTATACATGGTGGCCGGCGTGCTGATCGCGATCTCCGCCTGCATGGGATTCTTCATGGACTACAGCGATCACGAGAGAAAGAAGTTCGCCATAAACCTGAATTCCATCTTCGCCCACGAGGCCACAGTGCCCGTCATCATGCTCTTCCTCACCGGTCTTGCCGCTTCAGCCACCCAGAGCTTCATGGTCCTGCATGTCAATGACCGCGGAGTTCCGGGCCTCAAATACTACTACACCATAAGCGCCATATGCCTGGTGCTCTTCAGACCCCTGACCGGAAAGCTGTCCGACAGATTCGGCGTGCAGAAGGTCATTATCCCCTGTTTCTCGCTGTACATCATCTACTTCCTGCTGATCTCCGGCGTCAGCTCCAAATGGCAGCTCTGGCTCTGCGCCGTGATCAGCGCCGCGGGATTCTCCTCTGCGCACACGCAGCTGCAGGCTCTCACCATGAAGCTCACTCCCAGCAGCAGAAGAGGAGCTGCAAGTTCATCCTGCTATCTCGGCTATGACGCGGGCACATTCATCGGCGGCATACTGAACGGAAAGATCGCCGAATATACCGGCTACGCAAAACTGTTTCTTCTGTGCATAATCCCCATTGCGCTGTGCATTCTGATAATGGCTGTATGGTCGCATAAGGGCGGAATAAAATATCCGGAGGACTGACAACTTGAAGTACGTCGTAAACAAGCGCAACTTCATCATTCTTTTCCTGGCAGCCACCTTTAACTACATAGGCTCATTCATGACCGAGTCTCTGCTGTCGGTGTACAGCAAGCAGCTCGGAGCAACCGACGTCCTGGTCGGCATGGTATCCGGCGTGTTCTACGCCGTCGCCCTCATCACCAGGCCCTTCACCGGCACGGCCATGGACTGTGTCAGCCGCAAGAAGATGTTCATCATCTGCAGCCTTGGAAATATGCTGGCCCTTCTTGGATACAGCACGGCAAAGAACATCTGGATGATCATCGCGTTCCGCGCGCTGCAGGGATGCACCTACGGCGCGGTCGCGGCGCTGACTCTGGTGATGTCAGCCGAAACACTGGATCCGGAACATATGACCAGCGGAGTGGCCGCTTTCGCGATGTCGCAGATCTTCCCGAGGCTCATAGGTCCGGGACTCGGTCTCAAGTTGTCCGATAGATACGGTTTCAGCACACTTTATATCTCCGCTGCCGGCGTCGTGCTTCTGGGCATAATACTGACCTTCTTCCTTGAGGAAGAGCCGAGGGAATACAGCAAATTCAAGCTCACTCTCAATTCCATCATTGCAGTAGAAGCCATGGTACCGATCCTGGCGCTGCTCATAATGAACTTCTGCATATCCGCCACGACCAGTTTCATGATGCTGCACATCAACGAGCGCGGCATCCCTCACGTCGAGTACTACTTTATCGTCAGCTCCGTGGCTATGCTGGTCCTCAGACCTCTGTTCGGCACGCTGGCGGACAAATACGGCACCGAGAAAATCCTCGTGGTCACGCTCCTTTGCCTGTTCGCCGCGATGAACATCTTCGCGAGAGCGCATACCTTCTTTGATCTGGTAATGTACGGAATCTTCAACTCTATCGGTTATTCCGCTACCGTGTCGCTGCTCCAGGCTCTGGTCATGAAGGTCACTCCTGCGGAGCGCAGAGGCGCAGCGAGCTCCTCCAGTTATATAGGATCGGATGTGGGCCTCGTCGTCGGAAACCTGATAAACGGCAGCATCGCGCAGCGCTACGGCTACCAGACGCTGTTCACGGTCTTCTCTCTCCCGCTGTTCCTTGCGATCGCACTGATCGTAATCTGGGCGAGAAAGAACCGCACCACTGCTGCAGAAGAATAATAACCCTGAATAAACACTCACGCTCTGAGACCGTCAGGTCCCAGAGCGTTTTCTTATATTCTTTTTTGTTTTAGTTTTTACCAGAAAAACATGTTGCTCATGCTTATGATGGAAAAGAGGATGATTATTATCGCCGTTATGAATATGAGGATGA
>JAFYZY010000179.1 GCA_017548485.1 Oscillospiraceae bacterium
AGTATCTTCCTTCGGTGAAGATGACTCCGCCAGCGCCAGCATCTCATCCTTTGAGAACCTGTAAGCGCTGTTGCAGAAATGACAGACGATCTCGGTCTCATCCTGCTCCGCGGCGAGCCTTTCCAGCTCTTCCCTTCCCAGGCTTATCAGCACCTTTTCCATGCGCTCTTTGCTGCAGGTGCACCTGTACTTCACTTCCGTGCTGTCCAGGAGGTCGGGTTCCAGCCCCTGCAGCACCCTCTGCGCGATATCGTCCTGCGACATGCCGGATGAGAGCATCTCCGTGACCGGTGGCAGGTCCTTTATATTCTTCTCCACCGCATCTATCACCGAATCTTCTGCTCCGGGGAGCAGGTGCAGCAGAAATCCTCCCGCGTTGATTATGGTGAGATCTTTATCCACGAGCACTCCCAGGGAGCACACCGTCGGCAGCTGCTCGCTGTATGCGAAATATGCGGTTATGTCCTCCGCTATCTCGCCCGACTGCAGCTCTATCTGCCCCACATACGGCGTCTCAAGTCCGAGGTCCTGGACCACGTACAGCGTGCCTTCGCCGACCAGCGCTCCGACGTCGAGCTTTCCGGGGGACTTCTCCGGCACGTCCGCGAAGGGATCGTCGCAGTATCCCCTGACGTTTCCCATGCCGTCGCTTACGGCGGTTATGCTTCCGACCGGGCCGCTGCCCTTTATCATAAGCGTGATGGAATCGTCGGGGCCCTTGAGCCCGTACCCCATCATGGACGCGGCAGTCAGCACTCTCCCCAGCGCGGCTGAAGCCGTGGCGGAAGGATGATGGCGCCTCTCCATCTCCCTTACCATCTCGGTGGAATCCAGCACGTTCAGGACGGCAGAACCGTCGTGGGTTATATATCTGAAAAGGTTATCCATTCTTTGTTTTCCTTGTTACGTACAATATCCTCTGGGACTGCCCGGAAACCTCCCTGAGATCGTCTCCGTCATATGTCCCGAGAAGTTCCAGCCCGGCCTTTTTCAGAGCTTCCCCGAGCGTTTTTCCGTCTATGCAGATCTCCTCGATGCTGCCGGACTGCCTGCGATAGAGACCGCTGCGCTCCCTGGTGAACAGATCCAGCGCCATGGTCACCCTGAGATCCTCCGAGGTGCTGTTCTGCCAGACCAGCATCGCGTCTTCGCTCTCGTACACGAAGGAGTTGTCCGCCAGCACGCAGCGGTGCTTATACTCAGTGTTCAGATCGAAGATGAACAGGCATCCCTCCTCCAGGAACAGCGAGAGCCTGCACATCGCCTTTACGACTTCATCACTGCTATCCAGATGATTCAGAGTGTCCTGCATGCAGACGATGCCCTGTACAGTCCCGTACAGATCGCACTCTGTCAGATCCTGACACAGCAGCAGCTGTCCGGGATTCTTCTCCGCCGCCACCGAAAGCATCTCCTCCGATGAATCGATGCCTATCATGTCGTAGCCCTTCTCCGCCAGCAGAGCCATCAGGGTCCCGGTGCCGCATCCGACATCGAGAACTATCTCGGGGCGTCTGTACTTCCTGAAAAGTCCGTCAATAAAATCGGCACGTCGACCGTAGTCGACGTTGCCGGTAAATAAGTCATAGTATTCGTAGATGGCGGAATATCCGTCGTTCATTTCTTATGCTCTTTCTTGGCTTCCATCTTGGCAAGGACCTGCTTGTACCCGTCGCACCCGTATGAGAGCGAGCGGTTCACGCGGCTTATCGTCGCAGTGGAAGCTCCGGTCTGCGCGACTATCTTGCTGTATACGTTCCCTTCCAGCAGAAGCTTGGCGACCGTGTAACGCTGAGAGATCGCCTTGAGCTCGGGGACGGTGCACAGATCTTCAAAGAAATCGTAGCACTCTTCCTGAGTCTCCAGAGCCATTATGGCTTCAAAGAGAGAATCCAGGGCGTCGGAGTGACTCAAATTGCCCATAATATACCTCCGCATGCAATTTATTACTTTAAAAGTTTAACATGCGAAACAGGAGAATTCAACTATCATTATGATAGACATTCCGACAGCATCCTGCGCAGATTTTCGGCACTTTCCTCATTTTTGACCGTGAACGGAACCGTCTTCGCGCAGTTCAGAGGCTCCAGGATCTCTTCGAAGCGGGCCAGCCTTTCAGCCAGTTCCGACTTGTTGAGTTTGTCCGTCTTGGTAAGCACAGCCCAGTATTCTATACCGAAGCGGTTCATATACCCGATCATGTCGAAGTCGTCGTCGGTGGGGTCGTGCCTGCAGTCCAGAAGAACAAGCGCCAGCGCGATGTTCCTGTCCGTTCCGAAATAGGTCTCCATGAGTCTCGACCACCTCTGCAGCTCTTCCCCGGAACGCCTCGCGAATCCGTATCCCGGCAGGTCCACCAGAGTGATGTCCGCGTCGGATGTGAAGAAGTTGATGGTGGTCGTCTTCCCGGGCGACGAACTGACCCGGGCCAGTTTGTTCTGGCCGCAGATCTTGTTGATCAGGGAGGATTTGCCGGCGTTGGATCTTCCGCAGAAGACCACTTCCCTTCCGGTGCCCAGCCTGAGCTGCTCGGCAAATCCGAATGACGTCAGGAATGTTGTTTTTCTGAAATTGATCATTTTTTCAAAGCGATCCCGAGGACTTCGTCTATCCTCTTGACGGGGATTATCTCCAGAGAATCCTTCACCTCATCGGGGATCTCCTGCAGGTCCGGTATGTTGGACGCGGGTATCACCACGGTGCGGATCTTCTCCTTGTGGGCCGCGATCAGTTTCTCCTTGAGTCCTCCGATGGCAAGCACCCTGCCCTGCAGAGTGATCTCTCCGGTCATCGCGACGTCCTTGCGCACCGGGATATGGCAGACCGCCGACACGAGGGCCGTGGCGATGGTCACGCCTGCGGAAGGGCCGTCCTTGGGAACGGCTCCCTCGGGAGCATGGACATGGATGTCGTACTCATTGAGGAACTTCTCTGGGAACTTGTAGTCTCCGGTCAGAGTGCGCCCGTAGGTGATCGCGAGCTTGATGGACTCCTTCATGACATCGCCGAGACTACCGGTGATCTCGAGCCTTCCGGTCCCGGGTATCACCACCGCCTCTATGGGCAGCAGCGTGCCGCCGGCTGAGGTCCACGCGAGTCCGTTGACTATGCCCACTGAGTCCTCCTGGGAGGCTATGCTCTCGCGGTTGTAGGGCACGCCCAGGAAGGTGTCCATATTCCTGTCGGTTACCTTTATCGGGGCTGGTTCGGACTCGGAGAGCATCTTGGCCGCCTTGCGCATGACCTTGGCTATGCTCCTCTCCAGGTTCCTGACGCCCGCCTCGATGGTGTAGTCGTCGATTATCTTATACAGGGCCTTGTCGGAGAAGCGTATATCGCTCCTCGTCATGCCGTGTCTCTCCATCTGCTTCTTGAGCAGGTGGTCTTTTGCTATGTGGAACTTCTCGACGCGTGTATAGCTCGAGAGCTCTATGACGTCCATCCTGTCCCTGAGAGCGGACGGGATAGCGTTTATGTCGTTCGCCGTCGTCAGGAAGAACACGTTGGACAGGTCGAACGGGACGTCGAGATAGTGGTCCATGAAGTTGGTGTTCTGCTCGGGGTCCAGCGCCTCAAGAAGCGCGGACGACGGGTCTCCCTTGTAGTCGTAGCCCAGCTTGTCTATCTCGTCCATGAGGATCAGCGGGTTGTTGGTCTTGGCCTGCTGGATGGCCGCTATGATGCGGCCCGGCATGGCTCCGATATAAGTCCTTCTGTGTCCCCTGATCTCGGCTTCGTCCCTGACTCCGCCCAGGCTCATGCGGGAGAATTTCCTTCCCATGCTCTCTGCCAGGGAGCGCGCGATGGAGGTCTTTCCGACTCCGGGAGGTCCCACGAGGCAGATGATCTGACCGCTGATATTGGATGTCCTTCCCCTGACCGCCAGGTATTCGAGGATCCTCTCCTTGACGTCCTTGAGACCGTAGTGATCCCTCTCCAGGATCCTCCTGGCCTTCTCCACGTTGTAGTTGTCCTTTGTGGATTCCGTCCAGGGCATGCTCAGCACCGTGTCGAGATACTGGTCTATCAGAGCGTACTCCGGGCTGGAAGGCGGGTTCATGGAGAGCCTGTCGACTTCCTTGAGTAGCTTCTCCTTGTACGAGTCCTCAAGCGGGAGGGCTCTCACCTTCTCCTTGAGCTCGTAAGCGGACTCCCCGTCCTCCATCTCCTCGCCGAGCTCCTGGGAGATGGTGCGCATCTGCTCGCGCAGATAGAACTCCCTCTGGTTGTTGATCATGTTCTGCTGGATGCGCTCGTTTATCTCCTGCTCGATGCCCAGCACCGAGTTCTCCTTGACGATGATGCTGAGGAGAAGGTCGAGGCGCTTGAAGGAGCTGCTCTGCTGCAGGACGCTCTGCTTGTCCTTGGTCTCAAGGGGCAGGTTGAAAGCGAGATATTCCACCAGCTTCTCGGGAGAGATGCCGGAATTCGCGGTGTCCAGGATATCGCCGGAGAGCCTCGGGTTGAAGGATGCGTAGACCTCCAGTTCCTCGCGGATCTTCCTGACGAGAGCCTTGGCTTCCTCTTCCTCGGTGCTCTTGATGGCGGTGGCGTCGCGCTTGTGGACGCTGACCCAGTACATGCCTTCTACCGTGTCGAAACTCACGAGCCTCGCCCTGTATTTGCAGTCGACGATGACCTTCATGAGGCCGTCGCGGACCTTGAGGACCTGCTTGACCTCGCTGACGACGCCGTAGCGGTACACGTCATTGGGGCCCGGGTCCTCAACAGAGGAATCTATCTGGGTGACAAGGAAGAGAGGCTGTCCCGTCTCCATGCAGTGCTCAATGGCCTTCTTGGAAACTTCCCTGTTCACATCGAAATGGTTGACGGTATCCGGAAACACCACCACGTCGCGCAGCGCGAGCATCGGCAGTTCCGAGATGCTGTCCTTATTCAGACTGACTTTTGCGATCATTATTACTCCGTTCGGTTGAAATGGTTTATGATGAGCAAAAACGGCCTGTAGAGGCCGTTTGTTATTCTGTTCAGCTTACCTGCGGTACGCCTGTCCTGACGCCCTCAAGGTCGAATGTCACGGCTTTGACGCCGTCTCTTGATGAGACGTCGTACATCACCGGGATGAGAAGCTTTTCCAGTACCGACCTCAGTCCCCTCGCACCGGAATTGCGCTTGAGGGTCTCCCTCGCGATCTCCTGCAGGGCCTCATCGGTGAAGGTGAGCTCTATGCCGTCCATCTCCATGATCCGCTGATACTGCTTGATAATGGAGTTCTTGGGTTCGGTCAGTATCCTGCACATGTCGCTCTCGCTGAGCTGTTCCAGCACCGAGATCACGGGGATCCTTCCCACCAGCTCCGGAATGATGCCGTATTTCACCAGGTCATGTCCGGTGACCTGCTTTATCAGGTCCGACTTGTCGTCCTTCGTGGAATCCCTCACGTCAGCTCCGAATCCCAGTGACGATGTGGAGACACGCTGTTCGATGACCTTGTCGATTCCGTCGAACGCTCCTCCGCAGATGAAGAGGATATTGCTGGTGTCTATCGGTATGAATTCCGCCTGGGGGTGTTTCCTTCCGCCGTGCGGCGGAACGTTTGCGACCGTTCCCTCCAGTATCTTGAGAAGAGCCTGCTGAACGCCCTCGCCGCCTACGTCGCGGGTTATGGAGGGATTCTCGCTCTTCCTCGTTATCTTGTCTATCTCATCGATGTAGATTATGCCGCGCTCGGCAGCCTTTACGTCGTAATCGGCCGCCTGGATGAGCTTGAGCAGGATGTTCTCCACGTCCTCTCCGACATATCCGGCCTCGGTCAGCGTGGTCGCGTCGGAGATGGCGAACGGAACGTTGAGGCATCTGGCGAGGGTCTGCGCCAGATAGGTCTTGCCCACCCCGGAGGGGCCAAGCAGGAGTATGTTGCTCTTCTGGAGCTCCACGTCGTTCTCCCTGCTGTTGTTGGCCAGTCTCTTGTAGTGGTTGTATACCGCCACCGAGAGGGTGACCTTTGCGTCTTCCTGCCCTATCACATATGTGTCCAGGAACTCCTTGATCTCCCTGGGCTTGGGCAGCGACTTCCCGTCCGCGGCTTCGAGCACCGGTTCTTTTCCGGAATGCGAATGGCCGGCCCTCTCGACCACTCCGTCATCCTGAAGGAGCTCATAGCACAGTTCCACACACTCGTTGCAGATGTAGACATTGGGACCGACAAGCATGCGATCGACCTGGTCCTGCGTTTTGCCGCAGAACGCGCATCTCATGACTTTTTTGCCGTTTGCCATCGGTGCTCCTTATCAGCGCTTGGTTATGACCTTGTCTACTATGCCGTATTCCCTGGCGTCTTCCGCGGACATGTAGTTGTCGCGGTCGGTATCTCTCTCGATGATCTCGAGAGGCTGTCCCGTCATCTCGGAATAGAGGGTGTTCATCTTTTTGCGTATGGCTATGATGTGATCCGTGTGGATCTTCATATCGGTAGCCTGTCCCTCGACTCTGCCCAGAGGCTGGTGGATGAGGATCTCGCTGTTGGGCAGCGCGAACCTCTTGCCCTTGGCTCCTGCGGCGAGGAGGAAGGACGCCATGGAGGCCGCCATTCCGACACAGATGGTGGAAACATCGCATTTGATGTAGTTCATGGTGTCGAAGATGGCCATTCCGGCAGATATGGATCCGCCGGGACTGTTGATGTAGAGACTGATGTCTTTGGAAGCATCCTGTCCCTCCAGGAACAGAAGCTGGGCCACGATTACGCTTGCGAGCGCATCGTTGATCTCTCCGTTGAGGATGATGATGCGGTCGTTCAGCAGCCTGCTGAATATGTCGTAAGCGCGTTCGCCGCGGTTGGTCTGCTCCACAACGGTCGGGATAAGGACATCATAGAATTCGTTCATTTGGTTTCCTCCGTGAGGGATTGCTGAGAGGACGTCAGTCCTCTTTCTTCTCGTCCGCTTCTTCCTTCTCGGGTTCTGCGGGCTCCTCTTCCGGCTCGGTCGCTACCGCGTTCTCCTTGATGACTTCAAGGGCTTTGCGGTTGGTGACGTCTCTCCTGACGCTCTTGGTGTCGACGAGTTCCTTCACGCGCTCGACCTCGATGCCGTAGTTTGCTGCGATAGTATTGTATTCTTCTTCGATCTCCTCGTCGGATACTTCGAAGTTCTCCGCTCTTGCGACAGCTTCGAGAGCCAGACGGATCCTGGCTGTCTTCTCGGACTGGGCGCGCATCTGGTTCCTGATCGCGTTGTCGTCGCCGCCCATGAGCTGCTTGTATACGTCAAAGGATATGCCCTGGGACTGGAGCCTGTATGCGAACTCCTGCAGGTCGTTGTCTATCTGATCCTCGATCATGGCTTCCGGAACATCGCCTTCCAGATTCTCGATGAGCTTGTCCAGCAGAGCGTTCTCGAAATCCTGATCGGCGCGCTTGTCGGCTTCTTCCTGCAGATGCTTCTTGGTATCGGCTCTGAGCTCTTCCATGGTGTCGAACTCGCTCACGTCCTTGGCGAACTCGTCATCCAGCTCGGGGAGCTCCTTGACCTTGATCTCGTTGAGCTTGCACTTGAAGACTGCGGGCTTTCCGGAGAGGTTCTCCGCGTGATACTCCTCGGGGAAGGTCACGTTGACGTCGAACTCGTCGCCGGCATTGTGGCCGCAGATCTGCTCCTCGAAGTTGTCGATGAAGGAATGGGAGCCGAGCTCAAGTGTAAAGTTGTCCGACTTGCCGCCGTCAAACTGCTCTCCGTCCACATATCCGTCGAAGTCTATGATGACCGTGTCGCCCATCTGAGCGGGTCTGTCTTCCACGGTGATGATCCTCGCGTTCCTGTCCTGCATATGGCCGAGTTCGTGCTCCACTTCGTGGTCGTCGACGGTCTCGACTGCCTTGGGGGCCGTAAGCCCCTTATAGCTGCTGACGTTCAGTTCGGGCTTTACTTCCTGCACGAACTTGACGAGAACGCCCTCTGTGCGGGACATCTTCTCGACGTTGACGTCGGGCTTGCCGATGACTTCGGCTTCGCAGCTCTTCATCGCGTCCTCATACATGCCGGGAAGCATGTCGTTGAGCGCATCTTCATAGAATACGGCCTCGCCGTACATCTTCTCGATCAGATGCCTCGGCGCTTTGCCTCTGCGGAAGCCGGGAATCTGGATGTTTTTGACCTGCTGCCGGTAGACTTTCTGCACTGCCGCCTGGAAGGTCTCAGGTGATTCTTCGTATGTAAGTTCTACCTTCTTGCCATCTTCGATGAGTTTCTGTTCTACAAATGCCATGGGTAATCCTCCAAATTTCGATACTCGGTGATTATATCATAAACAACTGAGCAGTTCTATTATTTATTGTTATCTTTAAAGGCCTTCCCGGAGCTCTGCTCCGTATCGATCCTGTAAGGCATGAATGACAGCGCGTCGGCCGAAACGAGCCTGAAATGTATGTCCTCGTATACGCCGTTGAAGGCGTAGTTTATGTTCTTTCCGTGGACGTGTCCGTAGTAGCAGCGCCTGACTCCGTACTTCTTGAGCAGGTCCACCGCCTCCTGCACGATCATGTCGTGGAAGACGGGCGGATAGTGCAGGAACGCTATGATCTCCGGCATCTCCAGCTTCGCAGCCTCCTGCAGCGACGTCTCCAGGCGCATCATCTCGCGCGCGAACACCTTCTCCTTCGGCTCGCTGCTGTCATAGAACCAGCTCCTGGTGCCGCATATCGCGACTCCCTCCGCGGCATACGCGCTGCGGTACACCGGAACGATGGTATCGAGCGAGTTCTCTTCGAGGAACGCGGTGAGCTTTCGCATGGTGGGCCACCAGAGGTCATGGTTGCCCTTGAGTATGTACTTGGTGCCGGGAAGCTCATTGAGGAACTTCAGGTCCGACAGCGTCTCCTTTATATCCAGTCCCCAGCTTATATCCCCGGGGATGACCACACTGTCGGAAGGCCCTACAGACTTTTCCCAGTTGTCTGCGAGCCTCTTCTCATAATCTCCCCACCCCTCGAAGATGTTCATCGGTTTGTCGACTCCGAATGAGAGGTGCGGGTCAGATATCACGAACAGTGACATGTGCGGTACCGGCCTTTCAGGTTCAGTGCAGGTTCTTGAGGAACGATCTGCGGTGATACTCCGTTATTCCGTACCTGCGGATCGCCTCGTAATGCGCCTTGGTTGGATAGCCCTTGTGCTTGTCGAAGCCGTACTGAGGATATCTCGCCGCGAGCTCCTCCATGTACCGGTCCCTCGTGACCTTCGCCAGTATCGACGCGGCGGCGATGGACGCGGAATGCGCGTCCCCCTTTATGACGCTCACGCATCTGGCATCGGTCTGCGGCACGCGGTTGCCGTCGATGGCTGCGGCGATGCAGCCAACGGCTTCTATGCATCTCTTCATCCCCAGCATGGTGGCTTCGAGGATATTGATCTCGTCTATGGTCTCATTGTCTATAAGTTCTATGTGATAGGCTGAAGCCTCACTTTTGATCTGCTCGAACAGGGCTTCCCTCCTGAGCGCCGTGACCTTTTTGGAGTCATCCAGCCACTCGAAGCGGCTGTCGGGGCGCAGCACCACGGCGGCGCAGCACACAGGACCGGCCAGCGGTCCTCTGCCTGCTTCGTCGACGCCGCAGAACGTTCCCAGCTCTGCGCGAAGCTCATCGTCGTAGGTATAAAGTTCCTCCTTCACCATCTTGGCGCCTCCAGCGTTACCTTGCCGAACTTGCCGTCGCGCAGGTCGGTGAGCACCGCTTTGGCGGCCTTCTCCGTGTCTCCGACTCCTCCGCGCTGCAGGAACCCTCTCTGCCTCGCTATTACTTCCAGCAGATCGTATCCGGAGACGAATTCCTCATCTGTTATCTTCAGCCGGGAGTTGAGCGACTCCGCAGAGGTCTCATGCAGCTCCTCCAGAAGCGATGACGCCACGGCCTCCATGTCGAAGACGTCGTCCTTTATCGCCCCGGTATATGCCAGGTTATAGGCGGTCTTCATGTCGGTGAACTTCTCCCAGAGCACTCCGGGCATATCGAGCAGCTCAAACTTCTCGGCTGTGAGCCACTGCTTTCCCCTGGTCACTCCCGGGCGGTTCTCGACCCTGGCTATGTTCTGTCCCATGATCATGTTGATGACTGTGGACTTGCCCACGTTCGGCACGCCCACGAACATGATCCTGGGCTTTTCATTCGCCCTCTTCCTGACATAACTGTCTACAAAGGACTCAAGCGCCGAGATGAGCTTCTTCTTCTCGGTGCTTTTCTTTCCGTTCAGCGAAATCGCTCCGTATCCCCTGGAGTCGAGGTACCTTATCCATTCCCTCGTCATTTCGTCGTCGGCAAGATCCGCCTTGTTGAGTATGAAGAACCTGGGCTTTCTCCCGCAGATCCTCCTCAGGTTGGGATTCTGGCTGGAGAAAGGGATCCTTGCGTCGATTATCTCCGCCACGGCTTCCACGTTCCTGATCTCGGACGAGATCAGACGCATGGTTTTTGCCATGTGTCCCGGATACCAGTTTATCTTGGTATTGCTCTCGCTCATGCTGTTCCCCTCCTCCTTATAAGTATATATCTTCTATTGAAAAAATGAGGCGCATGGACCCGGCCATGTACCTCAGACAGCTGTAGTATCGTTTCTTTCGGATATCCGCTTTCAGCTGACGTAGACTACCACGCCGACTATGCTTCTGTTATCTATCAGTCCGCACTGCTGATATCTGCAGTCGAGAGACCATTCCCTGTTGTCTCCCACCGCAAATACATATCCCGCGGGCACATAGAACGGGTATGTGATGTCGCCCTTGAGATTCGCCGTGGTCGTCGCTATTGGCGTGTCCACGACTTTTCCGTCCACCCTGAGCTCTCCTGTCTCGGGATCGATCTCGACCTTCTGATACTCGGTCGCGATGACCCGCTTGATCAGGGGCTCGCCGAGACCGTTGTTCACGTCGGTGACTATCACGTCGCCGCTCTTTACCGTGAACCTGCACAGCAGGGTGAATACGCGGTCTCCTTCAACGTATGTGGGCTCCATCGAAGATCCGTTCACGGTGAACACCTTCATGAACAGAGAGAATATTATGACGCAGACGACCACTGCAAACACAGCGGCATCCATCCATTCCGCAACGGATACTGCGGTCTTTCTCCTCTTTTCCTCCATATCGTTCACCGGCTTTCCGTTTTATAACAGAAAGGAAGGAACTGGCGTTCCTTCCCGGATGTTGAAAGTTAGATTCTTTCTTTGAGCTTGGCGGACTTGCCGGTACGCTGGCGCAGGAAGTAGAGCTTCGCGCGGCGGACCTGTCCGTGACGGACCACTTCGACTTTTTCGACATTGGGGCTGTTGACCGGGAATACACGCTCAACACCAACACCGTAAGAAGTGCGGCGGACTGTGAAAGTCTCAGAGACTCCGCCGTGTTTCATCGCAATGACGATACCTTCATAAACCTGGATCCTGCTGCGGGAACCTTCGACGATCCTCACGTGGACCCTGACTGTATCACCTATCTCAAATACCGGCTTTTCTGCCTTAAGAGAATCCTGCGACATAAGCTTGATCGCATCCATTTTTCCATTCCTCCCATATTCAGACATTCGTGCCGGTCAATCAGGCAGAGGACTGTCAGCTTAATGTTTTTGCACATCAACCCCGCCGGGAAAGGCGGTGCTAATAAATAGCAAGCCTTAATATACTATCACTAGTTTTCGGGCAATGCAAGGATTTTTCACTTAAAAATCTCAAGATCCTGCAGCAGCAGTTTCTTCCTTGTTATCCTTATGTCTTCGGCGGCGAGACCGCTCTCCGAAAGGAAGGTGTTGACCAGCAGCGACGGGTTCAGAGAAGACGATGTGTCGCTTCTGATAACGGCGTTTATGATGAAGCAGCCGTCCGAAGTCCTGTATGAGATCTTCTTTATGAACTCTACTGCGTTCTCGGTCCTCTCCACGCCCTTCTTGTTCTTTCTGGTGACCGGTATCTCGTCCTTTGAGATGAACTCCTCGAAAGCTGATGACAACGCTTCCGCGTCTCCGTAAAGCTTCATCTCCCACTCGCTGAATGCGACGTCGGTGTGTTCGTGCTCCGGAGCCGATGAAGCGAATACCTCGAGGCCTTTCGGGAGACCTGAGTTGAGACGCTCAATGACTTCGCTCTCACTGACCGGTTCATCGCCGTTTATCCTGAAGTCCATAGGCTCATACTCGCTCTCGAAGCCGAGGGAGAGCGGGCTGGCGAACATGAGATAGATATGGGTGTTGAACCCCTGTGTGTACCAAACGTCGAAGCCGCTCCTCTTGAGCGCCCTGGTGAAGCAGCGCATCACGTCAAGGTGCGAGAGGAATCTGGCATCGCCGGTCTTTCTGAAGAAAACTCTAACGTTCTGCAAAGCATTCCCTCCCCGTGAACCTGTTGACACCGCATCCAGAGCACATCTCTCTGCAGTTCGGCGTGGTCTGGGCTGCGACGGCCTTTTCGTATTCCCTCTTCAGGAACGACTTGCTGACGCCGTAATCGACGATATCCCAGGGCTCGAACTCGCCGGGATCTCTCTCCCGCATCGCATAGAAATCCGCGTCGATTCCGGTCTCCCTGAAGGCGGCCATCCATTTGTCGTAACTGAAACCTTCGCTCCAGCCGTCGAATATGGACCCGCTCCTGTACGCGGCGAGGACAGCTTCATGGACCCTGCGGTCTCCTTTTGCCAACACCGTCTCGATATAGCTCGTCTCGGAATCGTGGTAACTGATATCTATCTTTCTGGATCTCACGCTCCCGACCAGCATCTGCTGTTTTCTCCTGAGTTCCTCAACTCCGTTGAATCCGCAGAACTCAAAGGGAGTCTTCGGCTTCGGGATGAAGCAGGAGACGCTGGCGGATACCGTCACCGATTTCCCTCTCGGTCTGTTTGGCAGAGAGTAGAAAAGATCCACTATCTTCTGGCAGAGCGCCGAAATGGCGAGGACATCCTCGTCGGTCTCGGTGGGAAGTCCCAGCATGAAGTACAGCTTGACGGCGGTGTACCCGTTCATGAACGCGTCTTCGCATCCGCTGAGGATCTCTTCCTCCGTTATGTTCTTGTTTATGACGTTCCTGAGTCTCTGGGTCCCCGCCTCCGCCGCGAAGGTGAGTCCGCTCTCCCTGACCTGTCTCAGTTTCTGAGCCAGCGTGCCTGTGAAAGAGTCCACCCTGAGTGACGGCAGCGATAGATTCACTTTATTCTCTATGCTCCAGTCGACAAGTCCGTCCATGATCTCCTCCAGCTGAGGATGATCGCTGGTAGACAGAGACAAGAGCGATATCTCATCGTACCCCGTGTTTTCGATGAGAGTCCTGGCCTGCGTGCAGATCAGCGACGCGTCCTTGCACCTGAACGGTCTGTAGATGAAACCCGCCTGGCAGAACCTGCAGCCGCGTATGCAACCGCGCAGGACCTCAACGCTGGGACGGTCATGGATCACAGCCATCGACGGGACGATCGGGTTCAGCGGATACGGCGCGTCGTCCATATCCATGAATACTCTCTTCCTCACCGGCAGCGCAGGCGCTCCTTCCAGCGCCCTGTATCCGCTCAGACGCCCGTCCGGGAGATACTCCGGCTCATAAAGGGAAGGAACATACACGCCTTCTATCGCAGAGCACGCGATCAGCGTCTCCCTGCGGGTCTTCCCCTGACGGCGGCATTCCGCGATGCAGTGGCAGATCTCGTTGTCGGCCTCCTCGCCGTCGCCCAGCGAGAACATGTCAAAGAACTCCGCCATGGGTTCGGGGTTGCAGGTGCAGGGACCTCCGCCCACGACGTAGGGATCGTCTTCCCCTCTCTCGCTGCTCAGCAGTTTCACCTTTCCGAGCTCAAGCATATAGAGGACGTTCGTGTAGGACATCTCGTACTGGAGCGTGAAGCCTATGACATCGAATTCACTGAGAGGAGTCCTGCTCTCAAGAGAGAACAGTTCGGCCCCCTCGGTCTCCATCTGCTCGCGCATATCGAACCACGGCGCGAAGAATCTCTCGCACCAGATGCTCTCGTCGCTGTTGAGGACGCTGTACAGGATCTGTGTGGCCTGGCTGGACATCCCGATCTCGTAGAGATCGGGGAAACAGAAAGCGAACCTGATGTCCACTTTATCCGGATCCTTGTATATAGCGCCGAGTTCCCCGCCGGTGTATCTGGCGGGTTTCTGGACTTTGGGAAGTATCCTGTTCAGGACAGAATCATTCATTTTTACTCTCCGTATCATGGGAAATGCACTGATGCACTTCAAATGTGGGACGCAATGTGTTATTATACCCCCTGCGAGCAGATCAGACGGCAGCGCGTGCATACGTGAGGAAAGTCCGGGCTCCACAGGGCAGGATAGCTGCTAACGGCAGCCGGAGGCGACTTCAGGGAAAGTGCAACAGAGATATACTACCTGATTTATCAGGCAAAGGTGGAAAGGCGAGGTAAGAGCTCACCGGCATGGCGGAGACGTCATGGCCATGTAAACCCTATCCGGAGCAACACCGAATTGAACGTATACGTTTGCCCGACGTGTTCAGTAGCGTGGCTGGAGCTGAATGGCGACATTCAGTCGAGATAGATTGCCGTCCTCGACAGAACCCGGCTTACAGATCTGGTCGCTTTCAGACCGCACAGGAGATCGAATCATTTCGGTCTCCTTCTTTTTATGCAACAGCCCCCGGATGCTTTCGCATTCAGGGGCCTGATTTCAGTTATCAGATCATTTATTGCTGATGAGAACGAACACGTTGACTATCAGCGTGAGAACGAAGAACACTATGACGAGAATCCTTGTGATGGAAGCCAGCTTCTCATCGTTGGTGTTTCCCCTGCTTCCGAATGAAGAATCGGAACCTCCGGCAATAGCTCCGGAAAGTCCGTCGGATTTTTCTGACTGAAGTGAAACGAAAAGGACGATTGCAAGACTGCAAAGGAGCAGCATCGCTCCGCCTATGATCTCTAAAACGCTCATTTTATTCCTCCATTAAGTGGCAAAGGCAATCATAACACAGGGTCATTCAAAAAGCAACAGTTTTATTCCCTCTGCTTGCCGTCGTCCGCGTCGGTATCGTGGAACAGCGCACCTGCCGCGGGGAGGTTCCTCGAGCGGTATCTGTGCTTGGATTCCTTCTTTATGACGGAGGCATCGGTGACCTCTTTCACCGTCTGTCCCTTTCTGAGCGTCATGATCTGGACGCCCTGGGTGCTCTTGGTGGTTTTGAGCGGGATCAGCGCGCTGCTGAGCACGAGGCACCTGCCGTTCGTGGAGAATACGGCGAACTCGCCGTCTTCCTCTATTCCTACTGAACGGACCAGCTCTCCTTTCGCGGAATAGCCTCCGGTCAGCTTCTTTCTGTTCAGTTTGGTCTCATACGCGTCCAGCGGTACTCTCGCGGCTTTGCCGTTGTCGTAGAAGAACACGCCGTATCCCTTGAAGTCCGCAGTGGCGATCATCCCCACGCAGGACTCCCCTTCCGCCATGCCGAGTTTCGACGGCACATAGTCGCCGATTACGCTGGCCTTGGTCTCGTCGAAGTCGGCGGCCCTGGCCTTGTACACGTTCCTCTGGCTGGTGAAGAACAGAAGGTTGATGTCGTTCCTGCACTCTATGGTGTCGATGATCTCGTCTCCGTCCTTGAGCTTCTGGGCTCCGCTCATCCTCAGAGACAGAGGAGTGATCTTTTTGAAGTACCCTTCCTTCGTATAGAAGATCGTCACGGGATAATCCGGGACCTTGTCCTCTTCTTCCGTGTTCTCCTCCTCGAAGAAGTCGGCGAGCTTGGTCCTGCGGGGCTGGGCATATTTCTTTGCGACTTCGGCCTGCTCCTTCATGATTATGCGGTCGATCAGTCTCTGGTTGCCGAGGATCTCTTTAAGCTCATCTATGTCCTTGCGGATCTGCTCGGTCTCAGCCACGCGGGTGAGTATGTACTCCCTGTTGAGATGTCTCAGACGGATCTCAGCGATGAAGTTCGCCTGTATCTCATCGATCCCGAAGCCGATCATGAGGTTGGGGATGACGTCCTTCTCCTCCTCGGTCTCGCGTATGATCTTGATGGCTTTGTCGATATCCAGCAGGATCTTCTCCAGTCCCTCCAGCAGGTGGAGCCTGGCAAGCTTTCCGTTGAGCTCGTACTGCGTCCTTCTGGCGATGCATTTGCGGCGGAAGGCGATCCACTCGAGCAGGATGTCCCTGGCGCCGAGCAGTTTCGGTACGCCGTTTATCAGCAGCGTGAAGTTGCAGGAGAAAGTGTCCTCCAGAGGAGTGAGCTTGAACAGTTTCCTCATGAAGGGATCCGGATCGACTCCCCTCTTGAGGTCGATGGCTATCTTGAGGCCGTTCTTGTCCGTCTCATCACGAATATCCGCGATCTCCTTGATCTTTCCGCTCTTGACCAGTTCGATGACCTTGTCCATTATGGCTTCCACCGATGTGGACGGCGGGATCTCGGTCACCTCTATGCAGCGGCTGTCTTTGTAATACTCGTATTTTGATCTGATCCTGAAACTGCCGCGGCCGTTCTCATATACCTCTCTGAGCACATCGGGATCTCTCAGAAGGATGCCGCCGCCCGGAAAATCGGGGGCCTTGAGAGTCAGCGATATGTCATGTTTAGGATCCTTGAGCAGCGCGACCGTTGTCTCGCACACCTCTGCCAGATTGAACGGGCAGATCGAGCTGGCCATGCCGACGGCGATGCCGAGGTTGGAGTTGACCAGCACCGACGGGAAGGAAGCCGGCAGCAGCGTAGGTTCCTGCATGGTGTTGTCGTAGTTGGGGACGAAGTCGACGGTGTCCTTGTTGATGTCCCTGAAAAGCTCTTCCGCTATCTTGGCGAGTTTAACTTCCGTGTATCTGGAGGCGGCGTATGCCATGTCGCGGCTGTATGCCTTGCCGAAGTTTCCCTTGCTGTCCACATACGGGTGCAGCAGGGTCTCGTTTCCGCGGGCCATCCTGACCATGGTCTCATAGATGGCCTGGTCTCCGTGGGGATTGAGTTTCATGGTCTGTCCGACGACGTTAGCGGACTTTGTCCTCTGACCCGTCAGAAGGCCCATCTGATACATGGTATACAGGAGCTTGCGGTGGGACGGTTTGAATCCGTCTATCTCCGGGATGGCCCTGGAGATGATGACGCTCATGGTATACGGCATGTAGTTCTTGCGCAGTGTCTCGGCGACGTCGTCCTCCCTTGTGATGCCGGCGCCGGCTATGTATACGCTGTCTTCTTCCGGCGCCGCGGAAGGTCTTGTCTCTGGTTCCTTTTTCTTTCTAGGCATCGTATCCCTCAGCTTACGTCAAGTTCTTCTATGTACTCGTTTCCGTGGAGCGAAATGTATTCCTTCCTGCCTGTCAGGTTGTCTCCCAGCAGGATGTCGAACATCATCGCGGTCTCCTCCGCATCCGCGGGAGTGACCTTTATGAGTCGCCTGGTGGCGGGGTTCATGGTAGTGAGCCACATCATGTCGGGCTCGTTCTCGCCGAGCCCCTTAGAGCGCTGCAGCGTATACTTCTCCGATCCTATCTTCTCAAGGATCTCGGCGCGCTCCGATTCGTCGTACGCGAAGTAGGTCATGCTTCTTGTCGTGATCTCGTACAGCGGCGACTCCGCTATATACACATATCCGAGATCGATCAGGGACGGCATCAGTCTGTAGATCATAGTCAGGATCAGCGTCCTGATCTGGAACCCGTCCACGTCCGCATCGGTGCAGATGATTACCTTGTTCCATCTGAGATTGTCTATGTCGAATGTGGACAGATCCTTGTTGGCCTTTGTGCTGACTTCCACGCCGCAGCCCATTACCTTGACCAGATCGGTGATTATTTCATTCTTGAATATCTTGTCGTACTCGGCCTTGAGGCAGTTGAGTATCTTTCCTCTGACGGGCATGATAGCCTGGAACTGCGCGTCCCTTCCCTGCTTGCAGGCGCCGAGAGCGGAGTCTCCCTCGACTATGAACAGCTCTCTCTCCGCCACGTCCTTGCTGCGGCAGTCCACGAACTTCGTGATCCGGCTGGTGAAATCGGTTGAGGCCTGCATGGTGCTCTTGATGTGCAGCCTCGTCTTCTCGGCGTTCTCGCGGCTGCGCTTGTTTATAAGGACCTGGTTGGCGATCGCGTCGGACTCCATCTTGTTCTCGATGAAGTAGACCTCGAGATTTCTCTTGAGGAAGTCCACCATCGCCTGGTATATGAACTTGTTGGTTATCGCCTTCTTGGTCTGGTTCTCGTAGCTGGTTACGTTGGAGAAGCTGTTCGAGATGATGATCAGACAGTCCTGGATATCCTGGAACGCGATCTTGGTCTCGCCCTTGCGGTACAGCTTCCTGTCCCTGATTATTGCGTCTATCTGATTGACGAAAGCGGTCTTGATAGCCCTCTCAGGAGATCCTCCGTGCTCCAGATAGCTTGAGTTGTGATAGTACTCCATGACCTGAGTCTTGTTGGAGAACGCCAGAGCGAAGGACATCCTGACGTTGTAATCCGGCAGGTCCTCCCTGTCGCGTCCTCTGGCCTCTCCCGACCAGGTCTGTATGCCGGTCATCGCGTCGCTTCCCGCAAGTTCGCTGACATAGTCTGCGATGCCGTTTGCGTAATAGAAGGTCTTTGTCTCGAAGGAACCGTTGTCGGCCTGGTTGCGGAACACGAAGGATACCCCCGCGTTCACTATCGCCTGGCGTTTTAGAAGGTCTTCATATACTTCGACCGGCACGTCGATCTCGGTGAACACCTTGAGATCGGGTCTCCAGCAGATCCTGGTGCCGTGTCTGTTTTTCTTTACGGCCTCCTCCTTGATCATCTTCCCAACGGGATTGCCGCGCTTGAAGTGGAGCTCATATCTGAACCCGTCCCTGAACACTTCGACATCCATGTATTCCGATGCGTACTGCGTCGCGCAGAGTCCAAGTCCGTTGAGTCCGAGAGAGAACTCGTAGTTCGCGCCCTTGTCGTTGTCGTATTTGCCTCCGGCGTAAAGCTCGCAGAACAGGAGCTTCCAGTTATACTCCTTCTCGTTCTCGTTGTAATCCACCGGGATGCCTCTGCCGTAGTCCTCGACCTCGACAGAGCAGTCGTTGTATCTGGTCACGATGATCTTGTCGCCGTGGCCTTCCCTGGCTTCGTCTATTGAGTTGCTAATAATCTCGAAAATGCTCTGCTGGCAGCCGTCCAGACCGTCGGAACCGAATATGACGGCCGGGCGTTTCCTGACTCTGTCAGCGCCTTTGAGCGACTTGATACTGGTGTTGTCATACACTTTGGTCTTGGTAGCCATCGTCTCTCCGTACTAAAAGCAATAATTATCCATTATCGATATAATTATAGCATTTCAACACCACAAAAGGAAGTGTCCCGGCTGCCCAAAAGGGCTGCCGGGACACAATATATTGTGTTTTCTATGTTACGCTTCCGTTCCTTCCGGAGCGCTGTCCTCTGCGGGCTGCACGGTCTCCGTTTCGGTCTCCGCGGGAACGGCCTGCGCCTCTTCCCCCTTCATTATCCGCTGGAACTCGTCGCCTTCTATCTTCTCCACAGCCATCAGTCTTTCCGCAACTTCGTGGAGCTTGTCCATATGCTCGTCCAGGATCGTGGAGCATCTGTCGTAGCACTCCTCCACGATGTTGCGGATCTCCACGTCGATATCGGTGGCTATCTGCTCGGAGTAGTTGCGGGACTGCGTGAAGTCTCTGCCCAGGAACACCTCGCTCTGGCTGCCGTAGACCACAGGACCCAGTTTATCCGAGAATCCGTATCTGGTTACCATGCTCCTGGCGATCGCGGTAGCTCTCTCCAGATCGTTAGACGCTCCGGTCGAGATATCGTCCAGTACCTTCTGCTCCGCAACGCGTCCGCCGAGAAGGGTGACTATGTTTCCGAGCATCTCGTTCTTGGTCTGATAGTTGATATCCTCATCCGGCACGCTGAG
>JAFYZY010000180.1 GCA_017548485.1 Oscillospiraceae bacterium
CCGCCCTCTGCTCTGAGGAACTTATGGGATGCGATATAGTGCTTTCCGTGGCCCATGTATCCGGGAGTCTGCACGCCGCCGCCTGTGAAGGAGGCCATCTCGGAGAATGTCATTCCCGCGGGGGTCATTCCGGTATGTTCGCGGGTGGTGATGACCACTCCGCCGCTCATGGGTTCTACGCCGCAGATGCACTCGAAACATCCGCAGGATGTCATGGGGTCGGTGAGCAGTGAATACAGAGTGACGTGCTCAAGTGCGCCGTGGCTCAGCTGGCTTACCGCTTCATCGACGTCTTCGTAACGTCCGATGACCTCGTCGAGGCAGCGCTCTTTTGTAACTACGCTGCAGGGTCCGTTGGGATCCAGTTCGTATGTAGCCTTGGCATCGAGCCAGGACACCGCTCCGCAGAGGCCCAGGCGTTCCGGGGTGACCACGCAGACGTGGCTGGGAGAGAATGACTGACACATGATGCAGCTGTAGAAGACCGGCACCGATTCGTCTGTAAGAGATTTCAGACGGGCGTCACGGGCGTCGAAGATCACGTTCGCCTTTGCTCTAAGTTCCTTGTTCATTTCGGGATCCACGATGATCTTCACCTGACACTTGTCGACGACCGTGTCAAACTCGCTCTTCACCTTGGCGTAGAGAACTTCGCCCAGATGCCTGAGACGGAATCCGGCTTCGTAGTCCGCTTTGGATATGCGGATGCGGATCATGTCTCGCTGACCGGTGTGCATAACGCCCTCGATGCAGTTCAGGAACTGGTGGATCTTTCTCTCGATGACCGATTCGAAGTCGGTCTGCATGTTCTTTCCCGCTACCTCGACTGTATAGGAGGCGGAGATCCTGTTGCCGACGGGGATATCATCCAGATCGGGACCGATAAGTTCTATCTTGTGATCCTCTACTGCGGATGCATCCACCGTGTGGACCAGCTCGAAGCAGTCCACTCTTGATCCGTCTATCTCCACCTGCATATCTCCGCGGCGGATGATCTCTCCCTCAAAAGCGTTGGAGAAAGCGACCGGTATATCGATGTTGGTGACTTTGAGTTTTATGCCTCTGGCTTCGAGTGAAGTGTCGATCCAGTCAGAAGTGTTCTCGTTGATGATGAGGGACTTGGGAATGGCCCACATGTCATCGGTATCGTTGGTGATGACCGGGAATCCCAGTTTGATGGCTCCGGCTCCGCAGGCGACTACTATGTCGGCGACGGGCTTGTATGCGTTTACAAAAGCGTTGATGCGCTCAAATGTGTATTTATGGAAGGCGTCGCAGTCACCGGGCTCCACAGCGCCGAAGATCATGGCTGCGCGGACCACGAGAGATATAATGTGTCCGACGCCCCAGATCTCGGGTCCGACGGGGACGAGGCGCACGCCGTAGTTCATCGTGACGCCGGCGTTTTCCAACTGGTCGATTATGCCGCCCAGCAGGAAGACGAAGATTCCCTTCCCCTGATAGCCCTTCACTGTCGCAACTGCTTCCTCCTCAGAGGGAGCGGATCCGATCATTACCACGAATCCGGGGATCTCTCCCGTGACAAGCGGTACGCCCAGAGTTCTGACCTCTGAGTCGCTGAAGTGTCCGTGGTATTTGGTGCCCTCATACGGGGCTGAGTCACGTGCGTATTTGCACGCTTCTATTATCTCCGCGGCGATGGCGGTGCCGACGCCTGACTGGAAGATGGAATGGGTCCTCGGTTCACGAAGCATCATTCCTTTGACGCCTTCCAGCGCTCTCTTTACGTCCGCCAGTGTTTCCACCTTGATGCCGAGGTAGGCATTGATGCACGCGAGGGAATAGCCCGTGTCGGGCATTGACATCGGGGCGGACTCGCCCAGCTCCGCGATGACAGAATCCAGTTCCTGCTGCGCCTTGGCCACCATCTCGTCCGAGCCGCGGAACACTCTCTCAAACAATCCCATATTTCAAAGGTCCTTTCACTTTATGATCTGCTGTCGATCTTTTCTTTTATCTGCCTGATCTCTTCCAGAGTTCGGGCGCTGCAGTCATAGGGCGACAGGCCGTTCCTGTCCGCGTCTATGACATCTTCATCATAATGGATGAATCCCAGAAGGGCATCCTCCGGTATCCGGGAGCGGATGAACTCCTCATCCGAATCGCTCCTGATCTTGTTAGCGACCACCGATACCTTGTATATTCCAAGATCTGACGCCAGCTGCACCACCTTTTCATAGGTCTGGATGCTTCTGGCTCCCGGTTCCACCACCACGATGAACTGATCCATCATGGAGGCAGTCCCTCTTCCCAGATGCTCAAGTCCCGCTTCCATGTCCATTATCACCACATCGTCCTTGCGGAAGACGAGGGCGGACAGGATGCTCTTGATCATTACATGCTCGGGGCAGACACATCCGCTTCCGCCGGTCTCCACAGTTCCCATGACCAGAAGTTTTACTCCGTTGATGTCTCTGGAATAACGGTCCGGGATATCGGAGACCTGGGGGTTGATCTTGAAGAAGTTGTTCAGCTCGTTGGCGCCGGTCCTCTCTTCCACCAGTTTCCTCATTTTTGAGATGGGAACGATGGAGTTGACCTCTTCTTCGCTCATTCCCAGGGCAAGCCCCAGGTTTGCGTCTGGGTCCACATCCGCGGCCAGGACTGTACGTCCTTCATCCGCGTACAGGCGGGCCAGTGTGGAGGCAAGGGTAGTCTTCCCGACTCCGCCTTTACCTGTGACGGCAAGTTTCATTGCTCAACCTCGCGTCAGATGCAGAGCGCAGCGCGCTTGTCCTCGATGCGCTGGATCATCATGTCGCCCATCTTCTCGATGTCGGTCTCTACCGTGAAGTTGGCTTCGACCCAGTCCTTTACGCCGTGTTCGCCCTGGAGAAGTGCAGTGACTTCGGAGCTTCCCTTGGTGTACGGATCGACGCCCAGGAAGGTGTCGATGCCGGTGGAGATGACATAGTTGCCGATGGAGACAGCCTTCTCGCTCATCCACTCGGGTGCGCAGCCTACGACCGGGACCTGCGAGATGTTCACTCCCCAGTCCTTGGACAAGTCGGACGCCAGAACCATCATGCGGGAGATGTCGACGCAGGAGCCCATGTGCAGGATGGGAGGGATCCCTACCAGTTCGCAGACTCTCTTCAGTCCTTCACCGCAGAGCTCTTTCGCCTCCAGGCTCATCAGACCGGCCTTGGCTGCAGCCTGTGCTGAGCAGCCGGACACGATAACGATGATGTCGTTGGCTATAAGTTTCTTCATCAGCTGGATATGGGCTGTGTCGGGACGGACCTTGGGGTTGTTGCAGCCGACCATGGCCACAGCACCGCGGATGACACCGGCCTTTACCACGTCGCGCAGAGGCTTCAGGGTGCCAGTCTCGTCCACATGGCTGTTGGTCACGCCGTCCAGACACTTCTTGATGGCTTCGACGGAGTATCCTACGCGGGCCTCGGTCTTAAGATCGGGTATGCTGACCATATCCCAGTCGCGGTTCTTGTAGTTCTCTACCGCCATCTTTACAATGGCTTTTCCGTTGGCAGCGGCAGTAGATTCATGGAACTCAATGAAATCGGAGTCAGGCATCCTGGCGATGGGAGAAGTGGTTATGAATTTTGTGTGGAAGCACTTGGAGAGAGG
>JAFYZY010000181.1 GCA_017548485.1 Oscillospiraceae bacterium
GCGCTGTTTTCAGCTGTATCATTCGCACTGTACTCCGAGCGATTCCAGGATCTCTTCGTTGATCCTGGTGATCTTCTGATCTCCGTTGATCAGAGTGAGCTTACCTTTCTCGAGGTAGTAATCCTTGAGAGGTTCGGTAGTCTCGTGATAGGTCTCCAGCCTCTTCAGCACCGTCTCTTCGCTGTCGTCGCTGCGTGTGATCAGTTCGCCGCCGCACTTGTCGCAGATCCCGTCCGTGATGGGAGGATTAAGGACTTTGTGGTAGGTGGCTCCGCATTCGCTGCAGACGACTCTGCCGGTCAGCCTTCCGATGATGATCTCGTCCTTGACTTCAAGGGAGACCACGTCGCTGATCTCGATGCCCATCTCGGTGAGCGCGTCAGCCTGAGCGATGGTTCTCGGCACACCGTCGAGGATGTATCCGTTCTCGCAGTCGCTCTCGTTTAGCCTCTCCTTGATTATCCCGATAATGACGGGATCGGGCACCAGCACTCCGCTGTTGACGTATGAGGCCGCCTCAAGGCCGAGAGGCGTTCCGTCTCTCATGGCCTTCTTGAGGATGTTGCCTGTCGAGATGATAGGGATGTTGAGTTTTTCACTTATGATCTCCGCCTGGGTACCTTTTCCGGCGCCCGGCGCGCCGAGCAAAATGAGTCTCTTCATCTTATCTCTCCTATCAGATATCGAGGAATCCCTTGTGGTGACGCATGAGCATGTAGCTCTCCAGCGTCTGGGAGATCTCAAGCGCGACTCCCACGAGGATCAGTATCGAAGTACCTCCCAGAGCGATCTGGATGCCGGTGAGCTTCGTGATCACGATAGGAAGCACCGCGATGAGGACAAGGAATATCGCACCGATGATAGTGATCTTGCTGATCACCTTTGAGATGAACTGGGAAGTGGGCTGGCCGGGTCTGATGCCCGGGATGGTCCCGGAGTTCTTCCTCAGGTCATTGGCGATCTGTACGGGGTTATACTGGATCGCAACGTAGAAATAGTTGAACGCTATGATCAGCAGCGCGTAAAGAAGCGCGTAACCCCAGCTGCTGGTTCCGAACCAGCCGAGGAACGTTCCCCAGTTGCCCTTGATGTTGAACATATCCTTGATGGTCGCGGGTATGCTCAGCAGTGAGGAGGCGAAGATGACCGGCATGACACCGGAGAGGTTCACCTTGATGGGGATGTAGCTGCTCTGTCCGCCGTACATCTTGCGGCCTACGACGCGCTTCGCGTACTGGACCGGGATCCTGCGCTCCGCGGCGTTGGTGGCTACGATAGCGATGAACATCGCTATGAAAAGGATGACCACCAGCGGTATCAGTGCATAGAATATCGGAGAATTCTTCGCTACCTGGAAGTAGTAGATCAGCAGCTCTATGACTCTGCTCATGTTGGATACGATACCCGTGAAGATGAGCAGCGACACGCCGTTTCCGATCCCCTTGGCATCGATCTGCTCGCCCAGCCACAGAAGCGTCATTGCACCTGCGGCGAACGTGCCGATGACCACTATGGCGCTGTATACACCGGCAAAGCCTTTGGTGTAGACGAGGGCGCCTGTCCTCTTGGCGAGCAGCCAGTACATGACTGCCAGCAGTACGGACAGACCCACCGCGCAGTAGCGGGTGATGCGGCTGAGTTTCTTCCTTCCCTCCTCCCCTTCCTGAGAGAGTCTCTCAAGAGACGGGAACACCACCTGCAGAAGCTGGATGATGATGGAAGAGTTGATGTAGGGCGAGACACCCAGAGCGAACAGCGTCGCGTCGGAGAATCCGCCGCCGGACATCAGGTCGAAGAACCCGAAGATCGATCCGGTGGAACTGCTCAGCTCCTCCTGCAGCGCCTTGGCGTCCACGAAGGGCACCGGGATCGCGCTGCCGAGGCGGAAGATTGCGAGGATCAGAAGCGTGAACAGGATGCGTTTGCGAAGGTCTTCGATTTTCCAAGCGTTCTTAAAGGTCTGGAACATCGGTCATACCTCCTTTGCCGTCCCTCCGGCGTTCTCGATCTTCTCCTTGGCGGATGCCGTGAACTTCGCGGCTTCCACTGTGAGCTTCTTTGTGATCTCACCGTCTCCGAGGATCTTGACGGGCTTTTTGTCGCCGACGAGTCCGCACTCGCGGAGAGCTTCCGCGGTCACGACTGCGCCGTCTTCGAACTTCCTGTCGAGATCACTGACATTGACGCCGGTGTACTCTGTGCGGAAGATGTTGGTGAAGCCCCTCTTGGGGATCCTGCGGACGAGAGGCATCTGGCCTCCCTCGAAATATGCGCCCTTATGGCCGGAGCGCGCGAGCTGTCCCTTATGGCCGTATCCGGCAGTCTTGCCGTTTCCGGAACCGGGGCCGCGGCCCTTGCGCTTCTTCTCTTTGGAAGCGCCGGCATTGGGTCTGAGTTCATTAATCAACATTGTTCGGTTCCTCCTGTCAGTTTGTCTCTACCAGATGGGAGACCTTGAAGATCTTGCCACGGGTAGCCGCGTTGTCAGGCTGGACTGACACATCACCGATCTTTCTCAGTCCCAGTGAGTGCACTACGGCGATCTGATTGTCGGGGCGGTGCGCCAGGCTGTGGACGAGCTTGACTGTGATGGTTTCGGGAGCTTTTTTCTTTGTTGCCATTGAATGCTCCTCCTTAACCGAGTATCTCAGCGACAGTCTTGCCGCGCTGATCCGCGATCTGCTTGACTGTCTTGAGTGACTTGAGTCCGGCGAATGTGGCCGGCACTACGTTGCAGGGGTTGTTGGAGCGCAGGGACTTCGTCCTAACGTCCGTGATACCTGCAGCTTCCATGACCGCACGGGCAGCGCCGCCGGCGATGATGCCGGTACCGGGAGCTGCGGGCTTGATCATGACGCGGGTGGCGCCGAATGAACCGACTGTCTCATGAGGGACTGTGGATCCGTAGCGGGCTATGCGGACCAGGTTCTTCTTGGCGTCCTCTGTTCCCTTGCGGATAGCTTCCGGGACCTCGGAGGCCTTGCCCATTCCGTAACCCACGATGCCGTCTCCGTTGCCCACGACCACGAGAGCCGAGAACTTCATGATACGGCCGCCCTTGACGGTCTTGCTTACACGGTTGATGGACACTACGTTTTCCTGAAGATCAAGAGTCGAAGCATCAATTCTTTCCATTTTCTTTACCTCCATTAAAACTCGAGTCCAGCGCTGCGGGCAGCCTCAGCAAGAGCCTGCACGCGGCCGTGATAGATATAGCCGCCTCTGTCGAATACGACGTTCTTGATGCCAAGCGCGAGAGCCTTCTCGGCTATGGCCTTGCCGACCATCTCGGCACCTTCCTTGTTGCCGCCAGAGGCACCGAAGTCCTTGGCTGTGGAGGAAGCTGCGCAGAGAGTCCTGCCGGCTTCGTCGTCGATGATCTGAGCATAGATGTGCTTATTGGAGCGGAAAACATCGAGTCTCGGGCACTCAGCGGTACCGCTGATCTTGGCGCGGACTCTTCTATGCCGCAGAAGACGCTGCTTGTTGCTGTCTTTCTTTGAAGTCATAATCAGTTTTCTCTCCTTCCTTAAGCTTTACCGGCTTTGCCTTCTTTGCGGATGATGGTCTCACCGACATAGTGGATCCCCTTGCCCTTGTAGGGTTCCGGAGGACGTACGCCGCGGATCTCTGCCGCAAACTGGCCGACAGCCTGTTTATCGATGCCGTTGACAACGATCCTTGTGGGGTTGGGTACCTCAGTGGTGATCAGATCGGTATCCAGGATCCTGACGGGGTTGCTGTAACCCACGTTGAGGACCAGCTCGTTGCCGTTCTTCTGAGCCCTGTATCCGACGCCGGATATCTCGAGCTCCTTCTTGAATCCTTCGGTCACACCGGTGACCATGTTGTTGATAAGGGTCCTGGTCAGGCCGTGAAGCGAGCGGAACTCCCTGTCATCGGAGGGGCGGCTGACCTTCAGCTCATTGCCCTCCATCTCGAGTCCGAGACCTGTGTGCACCTTCTGTGTGAGAGTGCCCTTGGGTCCGGTGACTTTGACCGTCTCGCCATCGATCTTGACTTCAACACCGGCGGGGATAACGATCGGTTTTCTACCAATTCTCGACATTGTTACTCCCTTTCTTACCAGACAAACGCCAGAACTTCGCCGCCGAGACTCTTTGCCTTGGCCTGCTTGCCGGTCATTACTCCCTGGTTGGTGGAGATGATGGAGATCCCGAGTCCGTTGATTACCTTCGGTATCTTATCGCAGCTGGTATAAATGCGAAGACCGGGTTTTGAAACTCTCCTGATTCCGGAAATGACTGGTGTCTTGTCTTCATTGTACTTGAGTGTCATGTGGATGACGCCCTGTTTGTCGTCATCGGTCACAGACATTGATTTGAGATAGCCCTCGTCCACCAGGATCTGGGCGATCGCCTTCTTCATGTTGGAAGCAGGACAATCGACAGAAGCATGATGAGCATGGCTCGCATTGCGGATGCGTGTGAGCAGATCTGCAATAGGATCAGTGATATGCATCTTCTATTATCCTCCTTACCAGCTGGCTTTCTTGACTCCCGGGATCTGTCCTGCGTAGGCCAGATTGCGGAAGCAGATACGGCAGATGCCGTATTTTCTGAGATAAGCGTGGGGGCGTCCGCAGATCTTGCACCTGCTGTACTCTCTGGTGCTGAACTTAGCGGGGCGCTTCTGCTTATTCTTGAGAGATTTCTTTGCCATTCCTAATTCCTCCCTTAGCCTGCGAACGGAGCGCCGAGCCCTGCGAGCAGTGTCTTGGCCTCTTCATCGGTGGTCGCTGTTGTCACGAAGCAGATGTCCATTCCGCGGACAGCGTCGATCTTGTCGTAGTCGATCTCGGGGAAGATCAGCTGTTCTCTGAGTCCGAGAGAGTAGTTTCCGCGTCCGTCGAAGCTGTCGCCGGAGATTCCGCGGAAGTCGCGGACACGGGGAAGCGCGACGCTGAACAGCCTGTCGGCGAACTCCCACATGCGGTCGCCTCTGAGGGTGACCTTGGCTCCGACGGGCATGCCCTCACGGAGCTTGAAGTTAGCTACTGATCTCTTGGAAAGGCAGATCACGGGCTTCTGTCCTGTGATCTTGGTCAGGTCGCCGAGCACGGCGTCCATGATCTTGGGGTTGTCCTTCGCATCACCGCATGCGCAGTTGATGACGATCTTATCAAGCTTCGGTATCTGCATGACGCTCTTGTAGGAATACTTCTTCATAAGAGCAGGTGCGACTTCGTTGACATATGTATCTTTAAGTCTGGGCATTGTCTCTTACTCCTTCCTGCTTAAAACGTCTCGCCGCAGTGCTTGCACACACGGACCTTGTCCCCGTCCTTGACGGTGAAGCCGACGCGTGTGGGCTTGTTGCACTTCGGGCAGACAGGCATCACCTTGCTGGCGTAGAGAGCGCCTTCGGCCTTCACTATGCCGCCGGCTTCGCCCTGTCTGCGGGGCTTGATATGCTTGGTTACGAAATTCTGACCTTCAACGATGACCTTGTTCTCCTTGTGGGAGTAGGCGAGCACCTTTCCGGTGTTGCCGCGGTCGCGTCCGGTGATGATCATAACGGTGTCGCCGGTCTTGATCCTATTCATTCTTCAGCGACCTCCTTAAAGAACTTCGGGGGCGAGGGACGCGATCTTCAGGTAATCCTTGTCGCGGAGCTCTCTCGCTACCGGTCCGAAAATACGCGTACCGACCGGATTCTTGTCGTTTCCGATGATAACTGCCGCATTCTCGTCAAATCTGATATAACTGCCGTCTTCCCTGCGCATGCCTTTTGTGCTGCGTACGATAACGGCCTTGACGACGTCACCCTTCTTAACGGTGCCGCCCGGCTGTGCCTTCTTGACAGAAGCCACGATTACATCGCCTATGTTGGCGTACCTCCTGCGGGTGCCTCCAAGAACACGAATGCACATGATTTCCTTAGCACCGGTGTTGTCGGCAACCTTGAGGTAGCTTTGCATCTGTACCACAGAAGCTTCCTCCTTCGATTATTAAAGTTGATTGTTTACTTCGCCTTCTCGATCACGTTCACGAGACGCCATCTCTTCGTCTTGGAAAGAGGTCTGGTCTCCATGATCTCAACACGGTCGCCAATATTGCATTCATTGTTCTCATCGTGAACCTTGAACTTCACGGTGCGGCGAATGATCTTCTTGTAAAGAGGGTGTCTGTAGCTGTCTTCAATGGCGACGACTGCAGTCTTGTCCATCTTGTTGCTGACGACGCGACCGATACGGGTCTTGCGCAGATTACGTTCCTCCATTATTCAGCCTCCCTCTCTGCTTTTGCGGCTTCAAGCTCTTTCGCGCGGATGACTGTGAGCGTCCTCGCGATGTCGCGCTTGACTTCCTTGATCCTGACTGGGTTATCCAGCTGATTGATTGCGTGCTGGAAGCGGAGATTGAACAGCTCCGACTTCAGCTCGTCCAGCTTCTCGACAAGTTCCTTGTCGCTAAGGGCACGGATCTCACTCGGCTTCATTCTGTTCAGGCGCCTCCTTCTTCACGAATTTGCATTTGATGGGCAGCTTGTTGCTGGCGAGCCTGATGGCCTCGCGGGCGACCGCCTCATCGATGCCGCCTATCTCGAACAGTACGCGGCCCGGTTTCACGACTGCCACCCAGTATTCGGGGGAGCCTTTTCCGGAACCCATTCGAGTCTCAGCGGGCTTCTGTGTGACGGGCTTGTCGGGGAAGATCTTGATATAGACCTTTCCGCCACGTCTGGTGTAACGTGTCATGGCGACACGGGCTGCCTCGATCTGGTTGGACTTGATCCAGCCGGGCTCGAGAGCCACAAGGCCGTAATCGCCGTATGTGACCTTGTTGCCGCGCATGGCCTTGCCCTTGGTGCGTCCGCGCTGGACGCGGCGGTACTTAACGCGCTTAGGCATCAACATTAGCGGTTACCTCCTTCTGTCCTTTTGACCTTGGAGAGGACTTCGCCCTTGTAGATCCATACCTTTACGCCGATACGGCCATAGGTCGTCTTGGCTTCCGCGAAACCGTAATCGATGTCTGCGCGGAGGGTGTGGAGCGGGATGGTCCCTTCATGGTAGCTCTCGCTTCTCGCGATATCGGCGCCGTTGAGACGGCCTCCGATGGTGACCTTGATACCCTTTGCACCCAGGCGCATCGCGCGCTGGATGGCCTGCTTCATGGCGCGGCGGAAGGAGCTTCTGCGCTCGATCTGTCCCGCGACGTTCTCAGCGACCAGCTGTGCATTGGCATCAGCGTTCTTGATGGGGTCGATAGCGACCTTGACGTTCTTTCCGCCTGTGAGCTTCTTGAGCTCCTTCTCGAGGTTTCCGATCTCCTCGCCGCCTCTTCCGATGACCATGCCGGGCTTTGCTACGTGGAGCCTGACCCTGACGTCACCCTTGGCGTCGCGCTCGATCTCGGTGTTGCTGAGACCTGCTGCGAAGAGCTTGTTCTTGAGATACTTGCGGATGTTGTAGTCTTCTACGATGAGATCTCCCATCTGGCCCTTTCTGGCGAACCAGTTGGAATCCCACTTCTTGATAACACCGACGCGAAGGCCGTGCGGATTAACTTTATGTCCCATGTTTTCCTCCTTATGCCTCGCGTTCGCTGAGAACGACTGTCACGTGTGATGTCTTCTTGTTGATCCTGTAGGCTCTGCCCTGCGCTCTGGGCCTGATCCTCTTGAGGGTCGGTCCCTGGCAGACGAAGCATTCGGAAACATAAAGATTGTCAGTGTTCATGCCGAAGTTGTTCTCTGCATTTGCGGCCGCGCTGTTGACCAGCTTGAGAAGGGGCTCAGCGGCAGCCTTTGTCGTGTACTTGAGTATAGCCTGAGCTCTCTTGAGGTCCTTGCCTCTGATAAGATCGAGGACGATCTGGACCTTGCGGGGCGCTATACGGATATTGTTGAGATATGCCTTAGCTTCCATTTCTTCCTCTCCTTATCTGGAACTCTTTGCACCGGCGTGTCCGCGGAAGAGGCGGGTGGGAGCAAACTCACCGAGTTTGTGACCGACCATATCTTCTGTGACATATACCGGAACATGCTTGCGTCCGTCATGGACTGCGATGGTGTGTCCGACGAAATCCGGGAAGATCGTGGAGGCTCTGCTCCAGGTCTTGAGGATCCTCTTCTCACCTGTCTCGTTCATCTCCCGAACGCGCTTCAGGAGACGCTCTTCTACAAAAGGACCTTTTTTAACGCTTCTGCTCATTTTGTCTCCTCCTTACTTCTTGGTAGCGCGTCTGAGAATCATCTTGTCAGTGCGGTGGTTCTTCTTCCTGGTCTTGTAACCCAGAGTGGGCTTGCCCCAGGGAGTGAGCGGGCCGGGATGTCCGATCGGGCTCTTTCCTTCTCCGCCTCCGTGAGGATGGTCAACAGGATTCATGACCACTCCGCGGACTGACGGGCGTACGCCCATGTGACGCTTACGGCCGGCTTTGCCGATCTTGACGTTCGCGCTGTCTTCGTTGCTGACCTGTCCGATCGTCGCCATGCAGTTCAGGGAGACGTAGCGGAGCTCGCCGCTGGGAAGACGGATGAGGGCTCTGCCGCCCTCTTTGGACATCAGCTGTCCCATGTTGCCGGCGCTGCGGACCAGCTGGCCGCCTCTGCCGGGGTTCAACTCGATGTTGTGGATGACGGTACCTACCGGGATATTGGCGATGTACATCGCGTTTCCGGGGAGGACGTCCACTCTCTCGCCGCTGATGACTGTGTCACCGACCTTGAGGCCTGCGGGAGCGAGGATGTAGCGCTTCTCGCCGTCTTCATATTTGACAAGGGCGATGAAGGCCGTGCGGTTGGGATCGTACTCCAGTGTCTCGACTGTGGCGGGGATATCGAACTTGTTGCGCTTGAAGTCGATGACGCGGTATTTTCTGCGGTTTCCGCCGCCGTGCTGGCGGACGGTGATGCGGCCCTGACTGTTGCGGCCGGCGTGCTTCTTCATCGGCTCGAGAAGGCTCTTCTCAGGCTCGACCTTGGAGAGCACCGAGTAGTCCGTGACGGACATCCCGCGGCGGCCGGGGGTCGTAGGCTTAAAACTCTTAATAGCCATTTATCAATCTACTCCTTAATTTTGCGGGAACAGGCTGTTCGTTCCCATACTGTGTGCCCTTTCAGGCTACTGTTTCGTCTTCGGATCAGGTCATGCTCTCGAAGAACTCGATGCCCTTGCTGTCAGATGTAAGGGTAACGATCGCCTTTTTCCAAGCCGGTGTGTAACCGGAATACAGACCCTGACGGCGCAGACGGCCGCGCATATTGATCGTATTGACCTTAGCAACCTTGACTCCGAACTGCTTCTCGACCGCCTTTGCGATCTCGATCTTTTCGGCGTTCTTTGCGACCTTGAAGGTGTACTTGCCGGTCGCTGTAGCTTCCATGCTCTTCTCTGTGATGACCGGAGCAAGGATCACATCTCTGGCGTCTTTCATTTCGTGTAGACCTCCTCGATCTTCTTGATGGCATCCGCAGAGACGATGAACTTTCCTCCGTTGAGTATGTCATAGACATTGATGGTATTTGTGAGAGCTGTCTTGACACCGGGGATGTTCGCTGCACTCCTGATAAGGAACTCGTTCTTCTCATCCATAACGATGAGGGCCTTGCGGTCTGCTCCGAGCGCGTTCAGCATGGAGACGACCTTCTTGGTCTTGAACTCGTCCATGTTGATGCTGTCCACTACGATCATCTCGCCGTCGGCGACTTTGGATGAGAGAGCGGAGCGCATTGCCAGCGCGCGGACTTTCTTGTTTACTGAAACACGGTAATCGCGGGGCTTTACGGGGAAAGCCATTCCGCCGCCCTTCCACTGCACCGCACGGATGCTTCCCTGGCGGGCGCGGCCTGTTCCCTTCTGGCGGTAGGGCTTGCGTCCTCCGCCGGAGACCTCTGAGCGGTTCTTGGCGGACTGTGTGCCCTGGCGCTGGTTGGCGAGGTAGGCCTTGACTACGGTGTGCATGATGCTCACATTGGGCTCAATGCCGAATACTGCGTCGGAAAGCTCGATGGTGGATACTGCATTTCCGGCCATATCTACTACGTTCAGTGTTGCCATAGTGCTATCCTCCTTTATGCTTTCTTAACTGCGTTTGTGATGGTGACCACTCCGCCCTTGGGGCCGGGAACGGCGCCCTTGATGGCGATGAGGTTGTTTTCCGCGTCGACCTTGACGACGGTGAGGTTCTGGATCGTTACTTTCTCAGCGCCGAGATGTCCGGGGAGCTTCTTGCCCTTGGGCGAGTGACGGCTCTGGGTGTTGGGTCCCATAGGACCTGCGTGACGGGCGACAGGGCCGGTGCCGTGTGTCTCTTTGAGACGGTGGCCGCCGTAGCGCTTGATGATGCCGGCGTAGCCTTTGCCCTTGCTTGTCCCGTGAACGTCGACCATGTCTCCGGCTTCGAATGTGTCAGCCTTGATGACGTCGCCGACGCTGAATGTTGAGATGTCGTCGAGTTTGAACTCACGGAGGAACTTCTTGAAGCCGACATCGGCCTTGTTGAAGTGTCCCTGCAGAGGCTTGTTGGTCCTCTTTGCGCTGGTGTCTCCGAATCCGAGCTGCAGCGCGCAGTATCCGTCAGTTTCCACGGTCTTCTTCTGCACGACCACGCAGGGGCCGGCTTCCAGGACCGTGACCGGTACTACCTTGCCGTTCTCGTCGAACAGCTGGCTCATACCGAGCTTCTTTGCAATAATTCCTTTTTGCACGATTGTTTCCTCCAGTTAGGTTATTGGTTGGCTTGTGCCAACATGACCCGTAGGGATGCGACTTAGAGCTTTATCTCTACATCGACACCGGCGGGGATCTGCAGACTCGTCAGAGCTTCGACCGTCTTGTTGGACGGTTTCAGGATATCGATGAGTCTCTTGTGGGTACGCAACTCGAACTGTTCACGGGAGTCTTTGTACTTGTGAACGGCTCTGAGGATCGTCACGACGTCTTTGTCAGTGGGGAGCGGTACGGGTCCGGAAACGCGAGCTCCGGTCCTCTTGGCTGTTTCAACGATCGTTGCCGCTGCCTTGTCGACCTGTTCATGATCGTATCCCTTGATGCGGATCCTGATAACAGTTTTGACTGCCATTGTAGCCTCCTATAAATTTCTTGGTGGCAATTTTCAACACTGGGCCGTGTGTGTCGTGCTAACTCATATCAATAGCCGGTAATACCTTCCCCTGAAAGTGTTCCCGGCAACTAGTCCCCGTTCGGCGGGGCCACTGTTATGTAGACATTGGATGACGAGACGCCATCATATCAACAGCCTCAATATTGGATTTTCGCCCGGTTCTCTGATCGGACATGCTCGGCGGAAATTCCCAGCCGGAGGGCTGCAACCTCCCGCTTCTACGCATACCTGTACAGTCGGCGCGCGAAACGCGCACCTTAACATTATATAAAAGGAAAGACCGGCAGGCAATAACGGTCTGCGTAATAATTATTACAAATTATTACATCAACTCATTTTGCCCTGTCCGGATCTCTCTTTTCAGTGTTTTATGTCATTTTCTGGGTGTTGTGTTGATACAGACTAAACTCCCGATCAATAAGCCTTGCCCCATATCACCATGGCCTTGGCGGGCTTGCCGCAGCACACACAGGTGTCGCTGAGATGCTTCTGCTCGAAGGGCATGCATCTGGAACCGATGCCGAGCTTCTCCTTGAGCTCGTCCTCGCAGGCCTCGTCTCCGCACCACATGGCGTTGTAGAATCCCAGCGAGTTGTTGACCGCCTCCTCCAGTTCGTCGAAGGTGTGGCAGTCGACGGTCCTTCTCTGCATGTTCTCCTTGGCCAGCCTGTAGATATTCTTGGCAAGCGCATCCAGAGTATCCTTTACGGAATCCTCGACTCCGTCAAGGGACACCGCGGTCTTCTCGCCGTTGTCGCGGCGCACCAGCACGCAGCTGTTGTTCTCTATATCTCTGGGTCCGATCTCGACTCTTACCGGAACTCCCTTCATCTCGTACTGCGCGAACTTCCAGCCGGGGCTGTTATCCGTCACATCGATGTTAGCCCTGATCCCCGCGGCCTTGAGGCGGTCGCACAACGCCTGGGCTGCGTCGATGACGCCCTCCTTGTGCTGGGCTATGGGCACCACTATCGCCTGGATAGGAGCGACTGCCGGAGGAAGTATCAGTCCGTTGTCATCTCCGTGAGACATGATGATGGCTCCTATGAGCCTGGTGGAGACTCCCCAGGAAGTCTGGAACGGATGCTGAAGCTTGTTGTCTCTTCCCGTGAAGGTGATATCGAAGGCCTTGGCGAATCCGTCCCCGAAGAAGTGGCTGGTGCCGCTCTGCAGCGCCCTGCCGTCGTGCATCATAGCCTCAATGGTGTAGGTGGCCACTGCGCCGGCGAACTTCTCGCTCTCGGTCTTCCTTCCGGTGATGACCGGCATCATCAGATAGTTCTCGCAGAAGTCCCTGTAGCACTCCAGCATCTGCTCTGTCTCATGCACCGCTTCCTCTTCTGTCTCGTGCATGGTATGTCCCTCCTGCCACAGGAACTCCCTTGTGCGCAGGAACGGTCTGGTGGTCTTTTCCCAGCGGACCACGGAGCACCACTGGTTGTAGAGCTTGGGCAGATCCCTGTATGACTGGATGATGTGCGCGTAGTGGTCGCAGAACAGAGTTTCGGAGGTAGGCCTCACGCACATCCTCTCCGCGAGTTCCTCTTCTCCCCCGTGGGTGACCCACGCCACCTCGGGAGCGAATCCCTCGACGTGATCTTTCTCCTTCTGCAGCAGGCTCTCGGGGATGAACATGGGCATGTAGACGTTCTCGTGCCCGAGCTTCTTGAACATTCCGTCCAGTATGTTCTGGATGTTCTCCCAAATCGCGTATCCGTAGGGTCGCAGTATCACGCATCCCTTTACGCTGGAGTAGTCGACCAGCTCCGCTTTGGTAACGATGTCCGTATACCAGCGGGCAAAGTCCTCATTTATGGGTGTGATGGCCTCTACGGCCTTCTTCTCCTGTGCCATTTCTTTTCTTCCTTATATTATTTACATTAATATTTATGCTCTGCCGCTCATTATACACCATGCGGCGCCGTGCGGAAACTCTCAGTTTCTCCCGTACTCGTCGTACGCGCTGGCGACCGCATATACCGAGTCGATCCCCAGAAACTCCTCCAGGGTCAGACCTGATTCGTAGACCTCCGTAGCCATCTCTACGCCGATATACCTGAAATGCCATGGCTCATACTTGTATCCTGTGATGTCAGACTTGCCTCTCGGGTATCGCAGTATGAATCCGTACTCATGGCCGTGTTCTGCCAGCCACCTTCCTTCCGCGGTCTCACCGAAGTAGTCGCTGATGGAGTTGAGATCCATTGCAAGGCCGGTCTGATGCTCAGAATGGCCGGGTCTTGCCGAAAACGTGTCAGCCAGCTCCATGCCTCTTCTGGCCACATATCCCCAGTAGAGAGAGGTCTGCGTGCGGTAGGACCTGAAGCCGGAGTTGATGAATATACTGATCCCGTCTTTTGCCGCCGCGCTTCTCATTGCGCTGTACGCGGCATAGCACTCCTCCGTAAGCCCGCCCGGATCATATGAGTCCGGCACTGTGTATGTCTTGTTGGCGATCAGTATACCGCTTACATATGTTACACCGTCGATCTCCTCTATGACATATCCCTTTGAGGTGACCTTCTGTTTTTGCAGGCTCTCTTCATCGTCACCCGTATGGGTGAACCTGATCTCTCCCTCTTCCGGTTCCGCAATTTCATAGTTCTGAGGCCGTTCAAACAGATCATCCGCCTTATCGGCAGGCAATCCTGCGGCGATTGCCATCTCCCAAAAGGAAATTCCGGCAACAGTCCCTGCGCACGATGAGAGCGACAGGACCAGCGCCGTAATCATTACGGCAGCAAATACTTTCCCCGCTTTCCTCATCCTGCTCCTCCCGAAAGCACTGTCAGGACCTCCTCATCGGTATCGGAACTGTGTTTTCTTATAGACTCCGCGATCCTGCCGATATCAGGGATGCTGGGCTGCGCTCCGTATCCCGAGACCGTTATGGACGCGGCGTGGGACGCAAACGTCAGTGCGTTCCTGACTTCCATCCCCGCGGAGACAGCCGTGCAGAACGCTCCGACAAAGCTGTCGCCCGCAGCGGTCGGATCCACCGCCTCGGTCTTTACGCATCCGCAATGGATGATCTCATTCCCGTCAAAGAATACGGCACCGTTCTCTCCGAGCGTGATAAGGACGTTCTCAGGTCCCATCGCGCTGATCACGCGCGCGGCTTCTCCTGCTGTCTTAAGGTCGGTTATGGTAATTCCGGTCATCTCGGCCGCTTCATGCTCGTTGGGCGAGATGTAACTTATCTTCTCAAGGATATTTCTTTCTATCTCTGAATACGGTGCAGGGTTCAGCATCACCGGAACGCCCATTTCATTGGCCATCTGCGCCACCGCGGCGTTGGCCTCGCTGTTTATCTCCAGCTGCAGCAGCACCATATCATACTGCCCGATCCTGCCTCTGAGAAATTCAAGTTCCTCTGCCCTGAAATGCATCTGCGCTCCCGGCACCACCATTATGCGGTTCCTGGTGCCGTCCGGCCGTTTCTCCAGCTCAATGAGCGCGCATCCTGTCGTGTCCTCCGGGTCGGTTATGACCATGGAGGTGTCTATGCCCATGGCGTTCAAGCCTTTCATTAGTTCAGCACCGTTGAGATCCGCGCCTGTGCGGCCCACAAAGTCCACCAGAGCTCCGGCTCTTACTGCCTGACAGGCCTGATTGGCGCCTTTTCCTCCCGCAGCCGTGGAGAAAGAGTCGCCCATGACAGTCTCGCCCTCGGCGGGAAATCTGCCGCCGGCAAACGTATAGTCCATGTTGACGCTTCCGACAACAAGTATTCTCGGCTTTCTCATAGGTCTCTCCTCCTTATTGTTTCCGGAAATCTAGCAGAACAAAAAGCGGGGTGAAATACAACGCAGAGCAGGCTCTTTCC
>JAFYZY010000182.1 GCA_017548485.1 Oscillospiraceae bacterium
GCGCGGGAGAAGAAGTAGAGATATCCGGGCTTCCTTCCGTTGGCTTCGTGCTTTACCAGCAGATCCCGCATTCCGGAGTTGATGGCGGGAGGCATCCAGGGCATCGGAGCGCCGCCGGCCATGTCATCCCTGGTGGAGCCCATCATGAGCTGCACGTCGTTGTATTCGCCGTTGTCTATGTATTCTTCGTAGGTCTTGGTGAGGGCGTAGCCGTCGATGAACGGCCCGAAGGCCAGAGGCAGCCTGATGTTGCCGAGGTCAGGACGGAACGTCTTCTGGGACTCCATGAGCTGTTCCGCCGAAAGGCTGCGCATCTCGAGAGGGGAGCTGTAGCCGCAGTGCTTTACGAACTGTTCGCCCACGCTGTAGGGAAGCTCGCTATCCCTGAAGCCACCCAGTCCGCTGTGGATGACAGCCTTCTGGATCATGCCCTTCATGAGAGGGGAGCACATAAGCGCTATTACTGAACCGGCGCCCGCGGACTGCCCGAAGGCCATGACGTTCTCCGGGTCTCCGCCGAACTCGGCGATGTTGTCGTGCACCCACTTCATTGCCGCGATCTGGTCCAGCAGACCGAAGTTGCCGGACGTGCCGTGCTCGTCGTCCAGGTCGTGATGCGCCAGGTATCCGAACACCGACAGCCTGTAGTTGATGGAGACGTATACCACGCCCTTTGACGCGAAGGCCTCTCCGTCGAACTCTCTCTCATGCGCAAATCCCGAATTGAATCCGCCCCCGAAGATCCATACCGCCACCGGCAGCTTCTCGTCGGGGCTCTTTGCGGGAGTCCATACGTTGAGGTAGAGGCAGTCCTCGCTTGGAACGAAGGGCTCGTTCTGCCATTCGCGGTCGTAGAACGATCCCTTTCTGTGTACGCCCTGCATCGGCGGCGCGTTGAAGGTGTCGGCCTTCCTCACGCCTTCCCAGGGCTCCACGGGCTGAGGCGCTCTCCATCTGAGATCTCCCACGGGCGGTGCCGCGAAGGGCACTCCTCTGAATACCGTGATGTCTTTTCCGGGTATCTCCACGCCGGATACAAGACCTGCGTTGGTCTTTGCTGTAGTCAATGCCATTGCATCGATCCTCCTTGCAATGCTCTGAAAGCACCAAAAGATGCTCGTTTTCCGTCTGAGATAATAGTAACGGAAACCATAAGTGCGGTACAAGACCGGTATATCGTTTTTCTTTAAAACAGGCATTTTGCTGATGTGTAAAGCGGCTGCACTTAACAGTAAAAAAGATGCCGGGACACCTGTTCCGATGTCCCGGCAGTATCATTTCTTATCTTTTCTGAAGCGGTCTGTCAGTCACAGTTTATGCATCCGAGGCAGAGCTTATACTCGTCGGCATTCAGACCGTAGATATAGTGGTAGATGAGCATAGCACCGTCATATTTCTCGACTCCGTAGGAGACAGAGAAGCAGTCTCCGTAGGGGAAGCTTCTCCTGCAGTATACCGCTATGATTTGCCCGTCCCTGTACGCGAGTATCGTGTAGTCGGGATATATCATCTCATAGCTGTCAGTTATATCCTGATCGAACTTGAGCAGGATGCGGATGTTGTAGTTGTCGGTCTCAGGCTCGCCGGGCGTGAAGTGGGAGGAGAGGTCTTTGTGATCATCTTCCTGCATCGAGAGCGTTTCGATCTCGAGGTGATCGATCTCGGGCATCTCCTCATCGGTATCGTAGTTGTATCCGAAACCGTCAGCGAGACGGAACGACACCGGCATGTCATCGGCACCGGCGGGTACGAACAGGGAAGTCTCGAACTCCTCACTGTATTTGTTTTTGAACCGCTCGAACACTTTTATGACGTTTCCTTCTGCGTCATAGGCTCTGTACCTTACGGTGACCTCCACCGGTCTGTCGGACGTGCTGGAAGCGAAAGCCAGCGCGCAGAACGCCTCATCGTTGCCTGGATCCTCGAAGGCTCTCTTGTCGAAGCTGATGGTCACGGGATCCGCGGGCTTCTCGGGCTCCTGCTGTTCTTCTGAGGACTGATCCTCCGGCACCGTATCCTCCGAAGGAGCGGGATCGGGGACCGGCTCTGCCTCCTTTTTGCCGCAGGACGCGAGCATGCTCATCATGAGCAAAAGAATAAGGAGAACAGACAACAGCTTTCTGTTCATTGATTTTCCTCCGGTTCTTCTTTTCTTTATCTTCTGCGGACTGCTGTCCGCAAGTATACTCTTCTGCTGTGCCGGCTCTCCTGAGGGCGGCGCCGCGAAAGGCACGCCTTGAGTATAGCACCGCAGGACGTGGATATCCTATACGAATTGATGGATAATAAGTATATACATGCAGCAGCGGAGGATATCATGGAAGACATGCTTTCTAAAGTCAACAGAGATCTCATAGAGTTCTGGAACAGCGCGTACGTCATCTCTGAAGAGGAGATGGAACAGTGCAGGAAAGATCCGGACAGCTGGAAGGAACTTGTCCCTTCTGAAAAGCTGTTACATGCTGCTGAGTCACTTGGAACCAGAAAGAAGGTCCTGGATTATGGCTGCGGCATGGGCTGGGCCGGCATCGTAGCCGCTAAGAGCGGATGCCCGGATGTGACCGCGGTAGACGTGTCTGAGACCGGTATTAATTCCGCGGGAGAGTTCGCAAAGCTGTACGGTGTGCAGGATCAGGTCCATGCGAGCCTGGTATCTCCGGGATGGCTCTCAGCAGTGCCTGACGGGACATATGACGGCCTTTTCTGTTCCAACGTGCTCGACGTGGTGCCTTCCGTAACAGCGGAAGAGATCATCAGGGAAACGGCAAGAGTTGTCACGGAAGACGCGAGCGTAGTCATAGGTTTAAACTACTATATTTCTCCGGAAAAAGCCGCGGAGAGGGGAACAGAGCTCGTAGACGGAAACTGCGTCTACATGAACGGCGTTCTGAGACTCGTTTCGCATTCCGATGAGGAATGGACTGAGATCTTTTCTCCGTATTTCACTGTGGAGAAACTGGATCACTTCGCGTGGCCGGGAGAGACGGAGGAGACCAGGAGACTGTTCTTCCTCAGGAAGAGATAAAAGACGAAAACAGAATAGAGATACCGCTTCCTGTTTGATAAGAATCGGTATACTGTTTATATAATTGAAAGAAAGATATTCACGAGATCAAAGCACTTAATAAAACCGTTAGGAGAAAAAGGTCATGGCGGATAAAGTCTATAAAACGGAAGAATCCAACGGGATGACGAAATACTACGATTCCGGAGGAAATGTCCTCGGATATACATACAGGGATTCCGATGGCCTTACGAGAGTCCTGGATAAGAACATGAGGGATACAGGTGACAGAAGTTTTCTGGATCCCTCTACCGGCATGACAAAGGTCACAGACAGCAGCGGCGAGCTCAAGGGATACAACTACAGGGATGCCAACGGCATGTTTCACAGCACTGTCTCAGGAAACAGCGGTTCCGGGAAAAAGGATCCGGAAAGCAGCGGAGGCCCGGGGACATGGCGTGGAGGACTGTTTTCTGACGGGAACAGGGGATCGGAAAGCAAAGCCGAAGGATCGTCTATATGGGATGCTTTCAGGGGAGGAGACAGCGATAATACCGGTACTTCTGGATCTGCGCAGGGCCGGACCCCGTCGGAAAGAAATGCATGGGAAGAGATCGAAAGACAGACGGACGAATATCTCGCCAAGAAGGCAGAGACGGCGTCACATCTGAAGAGAGAGGAAAGGGAACATGAGAGACCTTCCAGGGCAGAGACGCTGAAGTTTGCCCCTAAGGAGAACTGTACTGCGGAACTTGCCCGGGAATTCCTGGACTATACGGCATATCTTCTGTACAAAAACGGTGTTAAGCCCGGATCGTATGTTTCCGAAGAATACATCCATACAGATCATGAGAAGCGCGGACCGTTCGGGATCTTCAGGAAAAGGGTAAAGAAGAAACAGCGGATGCCCGCAGCCAGATACTGGGAGCTCAGGGATGCTGAAGAAAGCATCAGCAACGCGGGGAATGATCTGATCGAATACGACAGACATACCTATACATGTCTTTATCCCGGCGGCAGGGTGATGAGCAGAAAGACCGAGTATAAGGTCTACAGCAACGAGACTATATTCCTTGAGGCCGGACTTGAAGAACTGTCGGTGGACAGAGATCCTTCCGCTTACGCCGCTCTCGCCAGCTGCCTTCTCAGCAAAAACGGCATAGACATGTCCTTCGACCGTTATGTTAAGGAAAGGAACAGGATAACCTTCGACGATTCCTATGTTGAGCAGACGAGGAAGGACCTACAGGAGGAGAGGAAGAGGTTACAGCGCCCGAAGGTGACGGACGACAGGGTATTCAATGATCTTCACTGGATCGCTGCGGTGATCTTCCTTATCGCTTTTTTCACGACGAACAGGAATCCGGGCTGGATCATATATTTCATCCAGGCATTTCTTTTCTTCGCAGCGTATCAGATGTTCATAAAGTACGACGAGTCCGGTAGGCTCCGCCCGGAATCGCCAAGTATAGGGTTCGAAGTCCTGGTAAGCGTCATGACCGGCTTCACTATGCTGGTCAAGAACAGATTCAACGTATGGTTCTACCATAACGTGTACGACAATTCGGTCCCGATGATGTTTCTGGCTGCGATCATAGGCGTGATGGGCATCAGCGCGATGATCAAGCAGTTCGGCAAGGCTGGAAATGAAAAAGGAGCAGCGTCTTCCGGAAAGAAACTGCTTCTCCGCATAGCGGTAGCAGCTGTGATCATAGCTTCCGCGGTGCTGAGGATAAAGGCAATGATGCCGTACGACAGCGACCATACGAAGTATTCCGTGATCCTGCTTATGATAGAAGCGGGCAGCGTAATAGCAGCCCTGGACTGGAAGATACCTCTTGGACTGTACCTGCTGTACGGTATCATAAACTACAGCGATGAGCTGTGGTTTTTCCGTCCGGGTGATTGGAAATACACGTATAAACTGCCCATGGCCGGAGTAGCTTA
>JAFYZY010000183.1 GCA_017548485.1 Oscillospiraceae bacterium
AGACCGGCAAAGCACACGTGATCGAGATCGACGGCGGAGAGGGCATAGGAAGGGTGACGAAACCCGGACTGGACCAGCCCGTGGGCAACGCAGCGATAAACTCGACTCCGCGCCGGATGATAGCCGAGGAACTGCGCGGCGTATGCGAGGATCACGGGTATGACGGGGGACTCAGTGTAGTCATATCCGCGCCGGCAGGGGTAGAGATTGCCAAAAGCACATTCAATCCCAGACTTGGCATCGTCGGAGGAATATCCGTCCTCGGTACCACAGGGATCGTGGAACCAATGAGCGATGATGCGGTTGTGGAGACCATACGCGCGGAGCTCTCCATGAGGGCGGCCGAGGGAAAGAAGACTGTGCTGTTCGTCATCGGAAACTACGGATCCGATTTCATAAGGGACGGTCTGCGCATAGATCCGCAGATCGCTGTGACCACATCGAATTTCATAGGAGACGCGTTCGCGCTGGCTTCCGAACTGGGTTTCACCGACGCTCTCCTGATAGGACATATAGGGAAAACGGTCAAACTGGCAGGGGGACTGTTCAACACTCACTCCAGATGGGGAGACTGCAGAGCGGAGATCTTCGCATCCCATGCGGGGATGTGCGGAGCCTCACGTGAGACGGTCAGCCGCCTCATGGACAGCGCTATGACCGACGATATGCTGGCTATTCTGGACGGGAGCGGGCTCAGGGAACAGGTGATGCAAAGCATTATGGAGAGAACGGATCTTCTCCTGAAGCACCGCCCTCTCGGCAGCATGAACAGGGCCGTCATATCCTTTTCAAAGGAGTACGGCGTGCTCGGTATGACAGAGCAGGCGCAGGACATAATAGAGGAAATAAGAAAGGAGTATTCCTGATGGTACATATAGTTGGAGCGGGCTGCGGAGCCCCGGATCTCATTACCCTCAGAGGGAAGAGACTGCTGGAGGAGGCGGATGTCATAATCTATGCAGGATCTCTTGTGAACAGAGAACTTCTCGATTATGCAAAGGAAGGATGCGAGATCCACGACAGCGCGAAGATGACGCTGGAAGAGACCGTCACGGTAATGGATGCCGCAGAAAAGGCAGGCAAGACCACCGTCAGACTGCATACCGGAGATCCGTCGCTTTATGGGGCGATCGGGGAACAGATGCGCGAACTGAACAGACTGGGGATAGAGTACGATATAACACCTGGAGTCAGTTCATTTGCCGGAGCGGCTGCTGCGCTGAAGACCGAATATACTCTTCCCGATGTCTCTCAGACCGTCATCATCTCAAGAGCTGCCGGAAGGACTCCTGTCCCGGAGAAGGAGAGCCTGTCGGCTCTCGCCGCACACGGAGCGACTATGGTGCTGTTCCTGAGCGCAGGACTTCTTGACAAGGTGACGGAAGAGCTGACTGCAGGCGGGTATTCTTTGGACACTCCGGCTGCCATAGTCTACAAGGCGTCCTGGGATGACGAAAAGGTCTGCAGATGCACCGTCGGTACACTGAAACAGACGGCAGAGGAGAACGGCATCACCAAGACGGCGCTGATCACTGTAGGACAGTTCCTTGAGAGCGAGTTCACCAGGTCCAAGCTGTATGATCCGGGATTCTCCACCGAATACCGAGAGGCTACAAAATGACTTACAGTATCTTCTGCTATTCGGACTCCGGTTCCGTGCTGGCTGAAAAACTTTGCGGTCTGCTGGGACTGGGACTTGAGCGCGTGCACTCCACGGCGAAGTTCGCGGACAGATACGGGTTCACGGCGCATGAGAGCATCTCAAGGGATATGGGTACGCTCTTCAGAGAGAGCGATGCCCTGGTATTCATCGGAGCCGCGGGAATAGCTGTAAGGACCATAGCGCCATATATCATCAGCAAGGTGTCGGATCCGGCGGTGATAGTCATAGACGACAGAGGAAGATTTGTCATATCGTTGCTTTCCGGGCACATAGGCGGAGCTAACGGTATCGCGAAGAGCATAGCGGACCTAATCGGTGCAGAGGCGGTCGTCACCACGGCCACCGACGGAGCGGGCAGATTCTCTTGCGATGCCTGGGCGTCGGCGCACGGCTGCGCGATCTCCTCCATGAAGATTGCGAAGGATGTCTCCGCTGCGATACTCACACGTGATATACCGGTCTCATCTGAGTTCGATCTTCCGGAACAGTTGCCCGCGGGACTCGTGAAAGGCACAGACGGTGAACTCGGTATATATATTGGAATAAAAAAGAAAGAACCTTATGCGGAGACGCTGAGACTCATACCGCGGATAGTGACGCTTGGCATCGGATGCCGCAGAGGCGTTTCTTCCGAAGAGATAATAAACGCCGTCAGATCCGTGCTGGGAGATAGAGGCATAGATGTCCGGGCCGTATGCAGGATCGCGTCAATAGACGTCAAGAAGAACGAGGAAGGACTGCTGGAGGCTGCAGAGAAGTTAGGAGCCGATACCGAGTTTTACACGGCTGAAGAACTCAATGCGGTTCCGGGCGAATTCGAGGAATCCGAGTTCGTGAAGAAGACGGTGGGCACAGGCAATGTGTGCGAACGCGCGGCAACTCTTGCCGGAGGAAAGATAATCATCAAAAAGACCGCCATGACCGGAGTGACCGTGGCGGCATCGATAAAGGACTGGAGGACAGAGTTTTGAAAAAGCTGATCGTTGCAGGTATCGGAGCAGGGAGTTATGACGGACTCACCGTCGGCGCAGTCAAGGCGCTGGAAGGGGCGGATCTGATAGTCGGGTACACCGTATACTGCGATCTCATCAAGCCCTATTTTCCTGACAAGGAGTTTATATCGACCCCGATGATGAGAGAGATAGAGCGCTGCAGGATCGCTCTTGAACATGCGGCTTCCGGTAAGCTGACTGTGATGATCTGCAGCGGAGACGCCGGTATATACGGTATGGCGTCGCCTGTGCTGGAACTCGCCGCAGAGTATGAAGTCGAGGTCGAGATCATACCGGGTGTAACTGCAGCGGCTTCAGGCGCGGCGCTGCTCGGTTCGCCAATTACAGCTGACTTTTCGGTGATCAGTCTTTCTGACCTGCTGACTCCCATGGAGAAGATAGAGAAGAGGATAGAGTGCGCCGCGATGGCAGACCAGTGCATCGTAATATACAACCCCTCCAGCCGCAAGCGCGCAGATCACCTGAAAAAGGCATGTGAGATAGTGATGAAGCATCAGAGTCCGCAGACGGTCTGCGGCGTCGCGAGGAATATAGGCAGGGACGGCGAGAGCTGTTCCGTAATGACTCTCGCGGAGCTGGCGGAGTACCAGGCGGACATGTTCACAACGGTGTTCATAGGAAACTCCTCAACAAAAGAGATAAACGGGAAGATGGTGACTCCCAGGGGATACAGGAATGAGTGAGAAGATCTGCATTTTTGCCGGGACGACGGAGGGCAGGAAACTGGCCGAGATGCTCTTGGGCAGAGCCGAGCTCACTGTCTGTGTAGCCACGGAATACGGTGAAGTGGTCCTCGAAGGGATCGACGGCATCGATGTACGCACCGGGAGAATGGATGAAGACGGGATGGCTGATCTTTTCTCAAGAGAGGGATTCAGCCGTGTAATTGACGCCACGCATCCATACGCTGATGTGGTCACGCAGAACATAGCCGCTGCTGCGGAGAGGACCGGAACTCCGGTCATAAGGATACTGCGCGGAGGAGAGAAACATGCGCAAGGGGCCGTCTATGTGGATTCCGCAGCTGAAGCTGCGGAGTATCTGAAGAAACATGGCGGCAATGTCCTGATCACTACCGGAGCGAAGGAGATCTCCGAGTTTTCCGGACTGGACATGTCAAAAGTATGGGCCAGAGTTCTTCCAACAGCCTCTTCCCTTGAGGCATGCATCGAAGCAGGAGTGCCGACGCCTCATATAATAGCGGCGCAGGGACCGTTCTCCAGAGAGATGAACGCGGCCCAGCTGAGGATGATCTCAGCGGACTATATGGTGACCAAAGCTTCCGGCAGAAGCGGCGGGTTCGATGACAAGATCGAAGCCGCGGCAGAGACCGGAGCGGTGCCGGTGATAATAGGTCAGCCTTCGCAGGTCAGCGGAATGACTCTGGACGAGGCGGTCGCGGAACTGGACAGAGAGCTCGTGCTTCCGAAGAGAAAGGTATATGTCGTAGGCATAGGCCCGGGCAGCAGAGAGATGCTGACTCCGGAAGCCAGAGAAGCACT
>JAFYZY010000184.1 GCA_017548485.1 Oscillospiraceae bacterium
ACCCCGTAATATCTGATCAACTTTCCTCTCGCAAAGCGGTCCAGAGCTCTTCTCACCAGCGGCTCCGGCATCAGCAGAGCGGCCGCCAGCCTGTTCGCGCAGGCTTCGTTGAGCCTGAGGATCTGTTCCAGTTCTTCCGGATCCCCGGCAACTCCCGACGCTTCCGGCATCAGGAAGAAAGTAACGGTCTGCAGAGGAACGTGTCTGATGAGTATGTGATGGGCGGCCTCGTGGGCCAGAGTGAACCTTCTCCTCCCGTTGTCCGACGATGCGAGCAGCCTTCTCTCTATCACTATCGTACCCTCCGGACATACCCAGTCCGCGGTCCGGCCGTCTTCCGTTATCCTGAGAGACGATAAGCCGTCGCCGTAGAATCCTACGTCGTCCATGTCGCCGGTGGCGAAATCCCTGTATTCTATCCGCAGACCCAGATAATCCCTGATGAACCCTTCTATGTCGACGCTGTCGGCGCCTCTGCGGCCGGTCTTCTTCCTGTAATCTGATATGAGGGCCGTGCCGAGCTCGTCCAGTTCCCTGTAGGACAGAAGCGTCCTCATCGGTATATCTCCTTACGGATACCGGCAAGCGAAATGAAAAGCATTTGTCCTCCTCCTTTTCGGAGATCCCGGACAGACGCTCTATCTGACCTGGCTCTCCGCATGTTTGATGATGTGGGTCAGAACGCCCTGGATGTAGAAGGTGTCGCCGTCCGAGAACTCGATGTCGGGATAGGCATCGTTCTCCGGATGCAGATAATGAGTCCCGTCGCTTCTCTGCATGAATCTCTTGAGGGTGTTCTCGCCGTTGACCAGTGCGACCACTATGTCGCCGTCCGAAGCCGTGACCTGCTTTCTGATGACCAGAAGGTCGTCTTCGAAGATGCCGGCTCCGATCATCGAGTCTCCTCTGGCGGTGATGATGTACTTCTCGCCTTTCCCGAAGACCGACACCGGCAGCCGCAGATACTCCATTATGTGCTCTTCCTGGTATGTGGGAGAGCCGCAGGAGATCCCGTTCTCCAGCCACGCCGTCTTCTCCGTGCCGTCCTTTGAGTATTTCGCCTGCTGGGGACAGAGCCCCTCCGCCGTTATCCTGGCCATGTACTTCTGCGCCGTCGACTTGGATACTCCGAATATGCTGCCCACTTCCCTTACGGTCGGAGTGTAGTCTCCCTCGAGAAGGCACTTGCCCATATACTCGGATATCCTGCCGATCAGATCCATATCAAGATGCTGCATTATCCTCTCCCTGTATAAGCGGATCGTATCGCGGACGCTAGTCCGCGTTTGTTTGTAAGTGAATGATATTATCCCGGCAAAGTGAAGTCAATACTCTATCGCGGACAAATTCCGTGATTCTTTTTTGACCCGAAAAGGCATATTATTATCTGAGAAAGTCCAGTGAGGTCACACATGGATCCGATGATCGCGTACTGCGGCGTGGACTGCAGCGCATGTCCTGACTATGAGAGCGGAAAATGCCCGTCCTGCAGATTATCTGAGTGGAAGGAAGACGACATCTGCATGCCTGTGAAGTGCTGCAGGGAGAAAGGAATAGAATGCTGCGCATACTGCGGTTCTTTCCCGTGTGCTGACATGGCTGCGTTCTATGAAGAATCGGATTCCCACAGGGCCGCGTACGAGCGCATGTTGTCCCTCAGAAATGAAAAAAACGGCAGGGAGTGAGCTGATGGAGATAAGAGAATATAACGAATACCAGGAAGACGAGATCCTTCGCCTGTATTCATCCGTCGGCTGGACGGCATACACCTCCGATGCTACGGCGCTTGAGAGAGCCTTTGAAGGTTCCCTTCTGACTCTGGCCGCCTATGACGGAAGTGAGCTGTGCGGGATCATCAGGACAGTCGGAGACGGTTCTTCCATCGTCTATATCCAGGATATTCTTGTCTCTCCGCAAAAGCAGAGACATGGCATCGGACGAGAACTGATAAAAACGGTGCTGGAGCGCTTCCCTTCCGTGCGGCAGATCTTCCTGACGACCGACGATTCGGAAGAGACAAAAGCGTTTTACCGAAGCTGCGGCTTCCGTGAGATGAAAGATCAGAACTGTGTCAGTTTTTTCTTCGACCGTAGCGAGATAAAGGAGCACCGAATGGATAAGAAAGAATTCATAAGAAGACTGGAAGAATACGGCTTCCCGAAATCCGAATACATGATCATGTCCGGAGGCTCCATGCTTATGAGAGGCCTCAGGGAGTCCACCGGCGACTTCGACCTGTGCGTCTCCGAAAAGCTCGCGCAGACGCTGGATCTGGAGCACTGCCCTCTCAACGACAAGGGATATTATGCTCCCTATGAGGATATGGAACTGACCGTCAACCTCGGAGAGCGCCCCTACGACATCGTAGACGGCTTCCAGTGCGAGACTCTTGAGAGCGTTCTGGAATTCAAGAAGAGCCTCATGCGTCCCAAGGATATAAAGGACATAGAAATCATAGAGAGATATCTTAAGAGCATAAAGGAGAATGACTGAATGGCTTCCGGA
>JAFYZY010000185.1 GCA_017548485.1 Oscillospiraceae bacterium
ATTCATTATAACGGCAATTATCCTAATGAAACAAGGGTGAAAGGATCCTGCTACAGATCAGACGATACCGATATAGGTGTAATCCTCGGCTTCTATCGCGTTCTTTATCTCTTCTTCCGGTACATCGTGCGTGAGAGTGATTACTGCTGTTCCCTTCTCGTAACTGACATCCGCTGAAGCGATGCCGTCCAGAGCTTCCAGGGCTTCCTCAACAGTCATCTCGCAGTGACCGCACATCATGCCCTCGATTCTGACTGTCTTTTTGACAGCATCGGAAAAAGCATCTTTTTGAGGTGCGCTTACCTTTGATTTCTTTTGAAGCGGCCTGTCATGGCTCGCATCCCTAAGCTTGAAGAGATTAAGCCTCAAGGCGTTTGAGACGACGCAGAAGCTGGAAAGGCTCATGGCGGCGGCTCCGAACATGGGGTTGAGCTTGATGCCCCAGATGGGATACAGCAGTCCCGCAGCAAGCGGAATGCCGATAACGTTGTAGAAGAAGGCCCAGAACAGGTTCTCCTTGATGTTCCTGACAGTGGCTCTGCTGAGCCTCAGCGCCGCGGGGATGTCCATGAGGCTATTCTTCATGAGAACTACATCGGCTGCGTCGATGGCTACGTCCGTTCCGGCGCCAATGGCTATGCCCACGTCGGCTCTCGTAAGAGCGGGAGCGTCGTTGATGCCGTCTCCGACCATTGCCGTCTTTCCCTGGAGCGACAGATCGCGGATCACATTCTCCTTGCCGTTGGGCAGGACTCCCGCGACTACCTCGTCTATGCCGACCTCGTCGGCTATGGCCCTGGCAGTCCTCTCATTGTCTCCGGTGAGCATCACTGTCTTTATGCCCATTCCGTGAAGTTCCTTTACTGCCTGGACGCTGTCTTCCTTTATGGTGTCCGCGACGGCGATCATGCCGGCGTAGTTTCCGTTGGCCAGGAACATCAGAGGAGTCCTTCCCTTCCCGGAAAGTATCTCGGCCTGGTCAAGATATATCTGAGGTATGCCGGCCCTTCCGGAGATGAAACTGACGCTTCCGCCTATGAGTTCCACTCCGTCAAGGGTAGCCATGACACCGTTGCCCGGGAGTATGCCGAAACCTGTCACATCCTCGGCTTCGATGCCTTTTTCCGCAGCGTAATCAACTATAGCCCTGGCCAGAGGATGCTCGCTCTTCTTCTCAAGCGAATAAGCGAGCTTCAGCAGACTGCTCTCATCCGCTCCTTCGGCGGGAACTATATCGGTGACTCTGGGCTGGCCGCTGGTGATCGTGCCGGTCTTGTCCAGAGCGACTATCTCGACCTTTCCGGTCTCTTCAAGAACTTCTGAAGTCTTGAAGAGTATACCGTTCTTCGCGCCGATGCCGTTGCCCACCATTATAGCTACGGGGGTGGCGAGACCCAGGGCGCAGGGACAGCTTATGACCAGGACTGATATGCCGCGGGCCAGCGCGAAGGCAACGCCTTTTCCGGCGATGAGCCAGGCGATGAACGTTACGACAGCTATGCCGATGACTGCGGGCACGAAAATACCGGAAACCTTATCTGCCAGTTTGGCGATGGGCGCCTTAGTGGCAGCGGCGTCGCTAACCATCTGTATGATCTGCGCAAGGGTGGTGTCCTCGCCTACCCTTGTAGCTCTGCACACGAGGTATCCCGACTGGTTGATCGTCGCGGCGGAAACTTCATCTCCCGCCTGTTTGTCTACGGGTATGCTCTCGCCTGTGAGGGCTGACTCATCCACGGCGCTTATGCCTTCCACGACGACGCCATCCACCGGAATGCTGTCGCCGGGCTTTACCGCGAAGAAATCGCCTGCAAAAACTTCATCGACCGATACCTCGGTCTCGACGCCGTCCACGATCTTAAGGGCGGTCTTTGGGGCAAGCTTCATGAGGCTCTTGAGGGCGTCGGTGGTCCTTCCCTTGGATCTGGCCTCCAGCATCTTGCCCACGGTGATGAGGGTCAGGATCATGGCGGCGGATTCGAAGTAGAACTCGTTCATGTACTCTTCCACTGCCGCTGAGTCGCCTCTCATGTGCGCGGCAGTCATGGCCAGCAGCGCTATGACGCTCCACACGAAGGAGGCCATGGAACCCAGAGACACAAGGGTATCCATATTCGGCGCTCCGTGGAACAGCGATGTGAAACCGCTGATGAAGAATTTCTGGTTGATCACCATGACGATACCGGCCAGCAGCATCTGAACGATACCGAGGCCGATATGGTTGCCCTGCAGGAATGACGGGACCGGGAAGCCGAACATCATATGTCCCATTGAGAAATACATGAGGACGAGAAGGAATCCCAGAGACACGAAGAGCCTCTTCTTGAGAACAGGAGTCTCTTTGTCCTTAAGAGCGTCTTCGTTTGCCGCGATCACGTCGGAATAGGATCCGCTCTTCTTCGACGCGTTCCCTTTAAGGGAGGCGCCGTATCCCGCTTTTTCGACGGCGGAGATGATATCTGAGGCGGAGGCGGTGCCTTCCACTCCCATAGAATTCGTAAGGAGGCTGACAGAGCACGAAGTTACTCCGGGAACGCCGGAGACGGCTTTTTCTACCCTGGCGCTGCATGCGGCGCAGCTCATGCCGGTGACGTTGTACTGTTCCATCTTTCCCTCCTTACTTCGATATTTTTCTGATAGTGTCGATGAGCTCATCTATGGAGTCTTCATCGCCGTTTCTTAGGTCGTCCACCACACAGGTCCTGATGTGGTTTGAGAGCAGGACGGAATTGAATCCGTCCAGAGCGGACTTGACCGCCGCGACCTGGACCATGATGTCCGGGCAGTACGCGTCCTCATCCAGCATCTTTCTTATGCCTCTGACCTGCCCTTCTATCCTGCTTAGTCTGTTGGTGAGGTCCTTATATTCCTTTTCGCTGCGCTCTTTTGTCTTCTGAGTGCAGCTGCAGCATTTATCCATCGTCTGACACCTTTCGATTTGGTGTATTCATTA
>JAFYZY010000186.1 GCA_017548485.1 Oscillospiraceae bacterium
ATAGCCCGCCGAGACCGGCGATCATGCTGCCGAGACATGTGGCTATGTACTTGTACCTGCTGACGTTGATGCCGGCCGCGTCCGCGGTGCCGGGGTTCTCACCGACAGCCCTCAGATGCAGTCCGGTCTGGGTCCTGTTGAGGAAGTAGGAGACTGAAAGGGCGATTATTATCGCCAGATACGCCAGGAATCCGTAATTGAGGAACATCTTGCCGAATACGCCCAGCGAATCCGCGAAGGGAAGAGTCTTCCTGAAGCAGATGCTCGTAGCGGAGAGCGAGATGTTGGGGACCTCGGCGCCGGTCAGTTTGATCAGGGATCCGCCGAAGAAGTTCCCGATGCCCACGCCGAATGTGGTCATAGCAAGACCGGTGACGTTCTGGTTCGCTCTCAGAGTGATCGTCAGGAACGAGTAGATGAGACCCATGATGAGAGATCCGAGGAGCGAAGAAAGGAAGGGTATGAGCACAGCGAGGAAAGGATTGAAATTCGCGGTGTTCTGTTCATAAAGGAACGCCCCTATGACCCCGCTTATGCCTCCGACGTACATGATGCCGGGAATGCCCAGGTTGAGGTTTCCTGCTTTTTCCGTCAGTGTCTCACCGGTGCTTCCGAAAAGGAGGGGAATGCCCTGAGCTACCGCTCTGGGGAAGAACGCTGTGATGTCAAACATTATTCCTGCTCCTTTCCCGATTCAGTGTTTGCCGATCTCCTTATCCTGTAGGAGACGAAGAACTCGCTTCCGATAAGGAAGAACAGTATTATGCCGGTCTGTATCGATGAGAACGACTGGTTGAGAGTGAACGCGGACGAGATCTCGATGGCGCCGCGCTCCAGGAAGATGATCAGGAAACTGGTGGCGATCATCGCGATCGGGTTGAACTGCGCCAGCCAGGAGACCATGACGGCCGTGAATCCCTGACCGCCGGTGATGGTGGTGGTCAGAGTGTGGTTGATGCCGGATACCAGAAGGAATCCGACCAGCCCGGCGAGACCGCCGGAGAGAGCCATGGTCCTGACGATGACGCGCTTTACGTCGATGCCTATGTATCTAGCTGTGCGGGTGCTCTCGCCCACGACGGTGAGCTCGTACCCGTGCTTGCTGAACTTGATGTAGGAATAAATGAACACGGTCATAAGGGCGGCAGTAAGGATGCTCAGGATATACTTGCTGCCGAACAGCTGAGGGAACCAGCCCAGCTCCGAGGACTGGTTGATGATGCCGATCTGCCCGGATCCCTTGGGGACCTCCCATCTGACTATGAAGTAGGCGACTATCTGGGTCGCGATGTAGTTGAGCATCAGGGTGAACAGCGTCTCGTTCGTGTTGAACTGCGCCTTGAAGAAAGCGGGGATGACGCCCCAGATGGTACCGGCAAGTACCGATGCGGCGAGCATGACGACGATCAGCAGCCAGTTAGGCAGCCTGTCGCTGAGTTTTATCATGCACGCTGACGACGCGAGACATCCCATAAGGATCTGTCCGTCGGCGCCTTCGTTCCAGAACTTCATCAGGAACGAGGGAGTGACCGCCAGTGAGATGCACAGGAGCACTGCGACGTTCTGCGCCGTGATCCACATCTTTCTGGGCGTCCCGAAGGAACCGTAGATTATCGTTGACAGGAACTCGGCGGGTTTTACGCCGGTTATGACCATCGTTAGGACCGCGCATACCGCAAATGCCGCCAGAATGGAAAGGAGCCTGATGGCAAGGCTCAGATACCACGGCAGGGAAGCGCGTCTCTCGATATGGAAGCGGGGAGGTCTGTTTCTTCTTTCCATCATTCCTCACCTCCGAGTTTCGTCATCATCATGCCTATCCTGTTCTTCTCGGCATGTCTGCCGTCCACGATACCGCTGACTTTGCCGTCGCAGAGCACGAGGATGCGGTCAGAGAGCTCCAGGAGAACGTCCAGGTCTTCTCCGACATAGATGACGGCGACGCCGTTCTGTTTCTGTTTGTTGATAAGGTCGTAAATGGTATAGGAGGAGTTGGTGTCCAGTCCTCTGACGGCGTAGGCTGTGAGAAGGACTTTGGGGCTGGAGGATATCTCTCTTCCCACCAGGATCTTCTGGATGTTGCCGCCTGAGAGCTTCCTGACAGGAGTCCCGATACCGGGTGTGACGACTTCCAGGTCTTCCACTACCTTTTCGGCGAGCCTGCGGGGATCCTTTCTGTTGAGGAACGCCGATCTGCCGCTGCGGAAGGAGCGCAGCATCATGTTTGCCGAGATGTCCATGTTGCCGACAAGGCCCATTCCGAGCCTGTCTTCCGGAACGAACGAGAGGGTGACTCCCAGATTGGATATGGTCAGGGGATCCTTCCCGATCAGTTCTTCACGGCTGCCGTCGTCTTCTATATAGGTGACGCTTCCTGATTCGGTGGGTTGAAGGCCGGCTATGGATTCAAGCAGCTCTTTCTGTCCGCTTCCCGAGATGCCCGCGATGCCGAGGATCTCTCCGCTGTATGCGGTGAAGGAGACGTCGTCGAGTTTGATGACGCCGTCCTCGTTGCGGACGGTGAGCCCTTTGACCTCGATCCGGGGTTTCGGGTCGACCGGATCGGGGCGGTCGATGCTGAGCGAGACCGGGTGCCCGACCAGCATGTTGGTCATCTCCTGGGCATTGGTCATATTGGTGGGCATGTCTCCCACGAACTGGCCCTGGCGCAGGATAGCAACGCGGTCGGATAACTCCTCGACCTCGTTCATCTTGTGCGTGATTATGACCACTGCCTTGCCGCTGTCGCGCATGTTGCGCAGGATGGCAAAAAGCTTCTCGGTCTCCTGGGGAGTGAGGACCGCAGTTGGCTCGTCCAGGATCAGGATGTCAGCCCCGCGGTACAGAGCCTTGAGTATCTCTACGGTCTGCTTCTGGGAGACCGACATGTCGTATACCTTCTGCATGGGATCCAGTTCGAAACCGTATTCCTCGCAGAGTTTTCTGGTCCTTTCGCAGACCGACGATATATCGAGCTTCCCGGGCTGTTTGACGCCCAGGATGATGTTCTCGGCAGCGGTAAGGACCTCCACGAGCTTATAGTGCTGATGGATCATTCCGATCCCGTACTCGAAAGCTTCCTTCGGGGAGCGGATGGTCACTTCCCTGTCGTTGATGTAGATGTGTCCCTCGTCGGGAGTGTAGATCCCGGAGAGGATGTTCATGAGAGTGGTCTTGCCGCTTCCGTTCTCGCCGAGCAGCGCAAGTATCTCGCCTCTGTAAATGTCCAGCCAGACCTTGTCGTTGGCCATGACAGAGCCGAATGACTTTGAGACATCTCTCATTTTTACGGCTATCGTTTTTTCTGACACGTCGATCCTCCGGTAAAAAAGAAAGAACATTGCAGGTCACAGCAGCCTGAAAACTGTGCTTTCGGGCTCCGGTAACCAGCAATGAGTACGGGAAGTCCCCGGTCGGGGACTTCCCGGAAAAACTCACAGATTAGAATGCTGTATCGAGAAGCGTGATGCCGTCGATCTGGAGATCGAAATAGGGGGCAGAACGCTTTGCGGACTCGTTGAAGTAGCCGTTCTCGATGACCTCGGTGTCGGGGGTGTAGGCAGGATCGGTGTCGACATCCGCGAGGTAGGAGGTGAGGGTCTCGCCGCCGACTGTGAAGGTGGAGGTGTCGAACACGTGGAGCGTGCCGGCCTGAAGTGCCTTCTTGGCGGTCTCGATCGCTTCGCTGGTTCCTGCGGCTGCAGCCTTGTCATTGACTTCGGTGAGCTTGACGGAGCCGGTCGCGATGGTGCCGGTGTAGTCGGTGGGCAGAGATGTTCCGTTCATCTTGGCCTTGATAGCCTCCTTGAAGTAGGGAGTCCAGTCGATGCGGGAAGAAACGATGAACGTGTTGGGGCAGGATGCCAGTGTGCTTCCGTTGTAGGAGACGTCCGGGACGCCGCGGTTCTCGCAGGCAGTGGGGGCGCCCATGGAGTCGGCGTGCTGGCTGATGAGCTTGCATCCGCGGTCCATAAGGGTGTTAGCACCTTCCTTCTCTGCGGTCTCATCGTACCAGGATCCGGTGAAGGTGACTTCCATGGTGGCGGTGGGGCATACGGAGCGGGCTCCGAGGAAGAAGGAGGTGTAGCCGGAGATAACTTCTGCGTAGGTGAAGGCTCCGATGTAGCCGATCTTGGCTTCTTCGGCCTTGAACTCACCGGCTTCGATCATCTCGTTGAGCTTCATGCCTGCGGCGATGCCGGCGAGGTATCTGCCCTCATAGATGGAAGCGAACGCGTTGAAGTAGTTGGGGAGTTTTTCGGTATGGGCCTTGGTGCCGGTGGCATGGCAGAACCATACATCGGGGAACTCTTTGGCAGCGGAGATCATGAAGTCCTCATGACCGAAGCTGTCGGCGAATACGACGGAGCATCCGGAGTCGGCGAGCTCAGCTGCTGTCTCGTAGCATTTCTCGGACTCGGGGACGTTCGTGCGGAGAACGTAGTCTACGCCGAGCTCTTCACAGGCGGCTTTCGCTGCGTTGATGAAGTTGAGGTCGTAGGTGGAGTTCTCGTCGTGCAGGAAGATGAAGCCGACCTTGAACTTGGCTTCCGGTTCCGGCTCGGGAGTGGGTGTCACTTCCTCTTCTTTCTTTCCGCAGGCAGCCAGGGAAAGAGCAAGAACGAGGACCATGATGAGTGCGAAGAACTTTTTCATTTTTCCCTCCATATATTTGTCAATAATGATTGACGCAAATATCAAAACCGTCGGATGACGGCAGATAACAAAAAAGGAGACTTTGCTGAAGCCTCCTAACGGATGGACGCAGAAACACCTGCAGCGTCCGCCGATAGTCCGGCATTTCTTCGGCTGCCGGGTAGAGACTTCAAAACCGCATTCTTTGAATTATATCGACCTGATCATTCAGTTTTAAATAAAAAATCCCCGCCGAGAACCTACAGGTTCATCCACGGGTATGAAGAGGCTCAACACCGGCAAGAATATAGTTGTGGAAGCAATATATCACGATGTTTTACCTCGTCATTTTCACTGCTTATATTTTGCCATACGCGTCAGGTCCAAAGCAAGGAGAACGGCGCTTCGGAGATTGGGAACTTTAAGCACAAAAGAGGTCCGCTTTTGTATATTTTTGCCAAAGAGAAGACAGGACGGTAACAGGCATAATACCATGCGCAGGAAAACGGAAGAAACAGAACAGTCACCTGCAGTTTTTGCAGGTGACTGTTGATAAGAAACCGTTAATTGCGACCGTGATATCAGGGCATCATCTCTTCCGTGAGCTGCTGGGGATCCGGCGCCTTGTATTCCAGAGTGACCGGCTTTCCGCTGTCGAAGAAGTCCGTCAGGACGATCCTGCCCTCGGCGACGGAGGAGTAATCGATCATGATATACATGCCGCTGCCGGAGTCGGCGAGGTCGATCCTGGGCCAGAACGTGCAGTCGGAGGTGCGGTCCTCGAACTCGGTGACCGTTCCGCTGGCGGCCGGTCCGGTAAACGGAATGCCCAGGCTCACGACATGTTCTCCCGACGCAGTGGCGTAGAAATATGCGAACAGCGTCTTCCCGTTGTCGTTCTTACCGACCCATGCGCCGTCGAGCATGTACCATGCCTGTTCTATGTCATGACCGTAGATCGCGCCCCAGTCGAAGCTTTCCCATTCCAGGCAGGAGAATCTCCACTGACAGTACTCTCCGCTGCCTGCGAAGCAGGTGAACATTATCCTGCTGTCATCCTCGACCGACAGACGCGCTTCAACGTAGAACGCGTCATGTCCGCTGTCCATCTCGGACTCTTCGACCTCGGGCACATAGATGATCATGTCGTAGGCACCGGCGTTTTCCCTGATCTCGGTGACGGTGCCTCCCAGCATGTAGCCGCTGGCCAGGATGCCCTGGCTGACGCAGTACTGTCCGTTCTCCACTGAGAAGGATGAGAAGAAGTATTCTTCGTAGTCCTGATCGACGAGCCAGATCCCGGAGATCCGCCCCCACAGGTCGGAAGCGAGGGCCGTATCCAGCCCCGGCATGGTCTCATTGCCGGCGCGCAGCGCTGCCCAGTCCGCGTCGTTCAGGTCTTCGCAGAAAAAAGTGAACTCGGCCGTCTCACCGGAACCGGCGTAGTCCCCGGTGCGCAGCCTGTATGTATATACGGGGTCGTATTCGATATCGTAGACGAGGTCATATGCCGCATGTCCTTCGAACTCCTCGTTGTCGGGGACTTCCGGGACATTGACCGTGACGGAATAGCCCGAGCGGTTCCTGCTTATGGCAGTGACGGGGCCTCCAAACATGAAATCGCTCTCCGGGATCCCGGCGGAACAGCATACTTTCCCGTCTTCCGCGCTGACCGCAAAGAAGGTGACCGCGCCGGACTGCTCCTCCTGATGGACCCAGACGCCCTTCAGGTCGGTGAGAAACGCCGCAAGCAGCTCTTCTTCGGTCTCTTTGCCGTCTCCTTCCGGGTCAGTTCCCGGTACGGGATCCGGTTCGGCGGAAGGCTGCGCGGAAGGATCCGGCTCCGCGGGCTTCGGATCCGTCTTCTTCCCGCATGAGCAGAGCGTCAGCAGCAGAACTATGATAAGCAATATGCTCGCAGTTTTTTTCATGAACCTTTTGCTCCTATCAGTTGCCGGAGAGAGAATCGAAATACGCTTCCCAGTCTACGCTGTCCCAGTCCGCGGCCCAGAAGCTCCAGTCCGCGTCCTGGCCGGAATCGGCCCAGATGGTGTAGGTGATCGTTCCGTCATCGTTGACGGTCAGTTCGGTCCGTACGTCGAAGGCGTCATAGTCCATCTCGGCACCTTCGCCGGTGTCGTGCCTTTCCGGCACATGGAAGTCTATGGTGTAGATGCCGCCTGTTTTTTCGATGTAAGTGGCGACTGCGCC
>JAFYZY010000187.1 GCA_017548485.1 Oscillospiraceae bacterium
CTCCGACGCGAAGGCCATTCCGGGCTTCATGACAAAGTCAGATGCCTTGTTGACCATCGGGAACTCGTGGCAGTCGATGCCGATCTGGTGTCCCAGCATCTGCATCTCCCTGAACCTCAGCACGTCGCCGAATCCCAGTTCATCTACCTTCTTCATCACGAAACCGTAGAGCTCGCTGTTGTTGGTCTCATAGGGCTTTATGTTCTGCACCATGAACTGCTGCCCGGCCTGCAGGGCGAAGTAGGCGTCCTTTACGTACTGCGGAGCTTTTCCGAAGTACAGGCTGCGGCCCCAGTCGGAGCAGTAGCCGCCGTTCATGTATCCTATGTCGAACGCGATGCCGGTATTAAGCTGCAGTTTCCAGTTCCTGTCGTAGTAATCGACCGTGTCGGTCGTTATGGTCCCCTGAGTCTTGAAGCCGATGGTGGGAGGGAAGGAGAGATCCTCGATCCCGTGATCCAGGCCGTACTGTATTATCATATTCTCTGCTTCTCTCTGGGTGATGCCTTCCTTCAGGTTCTTTACCACATGCATCACCGCCTCGTCTGTGAAAGCCGCCACCTTCCGCAGCGCCTCTATCTCATCCGCGTCCTTGATGCAGCGTATGTCCTTGAGCAGGTCCTCGGCAAACACTATGTCAAGTTCCGGATCCACCGCCTTCAGCATCTCGGTGATATAGTCCTGAGAAGATATCCCCACGCCTATCCTGCTGGGACCTATGAGCGGCGCTATGGCGTCTTCGAACTGATCCATATATGAGACGATGACGTGTCCCGGATATCTGGAAGTGAAGTATTCCGCGTTGTGTCCGTTCACTATAACGGTGTAATCTCCGTCCTTATCCAGAAACAGCAGGACCTCCGGATGATTGTACGCGCTGGACCTTCCGCTGATGTTTGTCATCATGCTGCGCTGCCAGTAGTAGTCGTTGCATTCAAGCAGATACTGAAAGTTCGCGCCGATCCCGAAGACGACGGCATCGAGTCCCTGCACCTTCATGGCTTCTGCCGCGCTGACAAGTCTCTGTTTTTTCATAATTTTCACCTCTTTTATTCATCCTGAACGCTAAATCTTTGGTTAGTTTGTGCCTGCTTTTTCCCTTTAAAAAAGAGAGACCCCTCAAGTATAATAATTCAAACGGGTTAGTTACTCCTATTCGATGCATATTATACAATAAACTGAATATGATATGCATTAACGGAAGCCGATAGAGCCGGACCCGAAAGCAGGAGGGATTTATGGATTTCGATCTCAGCAAGCGCTACTGTTTCTTCTTCAACGAACTAACGAAGATACCACACGGATCCTACAACGAGAAGCAGGTCTCTGACTTCATAGTCTCGTTCGCGGAGTCGAAAGGTCTAAGATACATCCGGGACGAATTCAACAACGTAGTCGTATACAAGGATCCGTCCGATGGCTACGAAAACAGCGCGCCTCTGCTCATCCAGGCTCATATGGACATGGTCTGCGAAGCCAACAAGGGAACGGTCCATGACTTCGAAAAAGATCCCCTGAAGCTCTACGTAGACGACGAGGGCTGGCTCAACGCAGAGGGCACCACTCTCGGCGCGGACGACGGAGCCGGAGTCGCATACATGCTCGCCATCCTCGAAGACGATCAGCTTCCTCATCCTCCGCTTGAGTGCTGCTTCACGGTCCAGGAAGAGGTAGGTCTGCTCGGAGCCGTTAAGCTCAAGAGCGAATACTTCAGCGCTAAGAGGATGATATCGCTGGACGGCAGCGGGGAAGTCACCACCTGCATATCCTCATCGGGAGGAACAAGAGTCAATTCCGTCCTCTCATGCCTGTCGGAACCCAACAGCGATCCAACTTACATGATCTCTGTCGGAGGTCTCCTCGGAGGACACTCCGGCAGCGAGATCCACAAGGAGAAGGGAAACGCCAACGTCATCGCGGTCAGGATCGTCAAGGAGATGATGCTCGCCGGCGCAGATATTAATCTTGTGAGCATAAACGGCGGCCTGAAGGAGAACGCCATTCCCAGAGAGTGCGATATCGTTTTCGCAAGCAGCACGCCGGCCGAAAAACTCAATGAAATATTCGGACCGGTAACCGACGCCATAGCGACAGAGCTGGAATTCTCTGACCCCGGATATTCATCGTCTCTTACCGAGACAGCGGGATCGGAGAAAAAGTTCTCGAAGGCGTCTACCGAGAGAGTCATAAACTACCTTTATCTGATACCCAACGGTTTCCAGCACCGCTCAATGGCTATAGAAGGGCTGACCGTGACGTCTCTCAACCTGGGCATAGTCCGCACGGAAGGCAGTCAGGTCATCGCCACGGATTCTCTCAGGAGCGCCATCGCCAGCGGCACCAGAGACCTCATCAACAAGATGCGCACCCTCGCCGGCGTGTACAACGCGAATATTCACATCAACTCATCCTATCCGGGATGGAACTACAGCCCCAGATCAGAGCTTCGCGACAAACTTGCAGTTGTGCTCAAAAATGAACTTGGGGTAGAATTGATTTGCAGGGCGACGCACGGCGGAAACGAGTGCGGCATCTTCAATTCCCTGGGTCTTGAGGACATCGTGACCTACGGTCCGATCGACGAGCACATACACACGCCCGACGAAAGACTGGATCTCGGATCCTTCGACAGATCTTACAGAGTACTCACAGGTTTGATTAAGGAGTGTAAA
>JAFYZY010000021.1 GCA_017548485.1 Oscillospiraceae bacterium
CATTCAGGGAGGTAACCAGATGGATTATAAGATCGCGCCTATGTTCCCCTTCAAGGTGATAGGCTTTGAAAAAGTATTTGACAATGAGACCGCTCAGGCGGAAATCCCGAAATTCTGGGACGAGATCTGCGAGAGGTATGCCAACAATGTGTACGCGGGCAACGAACCGGCCAACGCTTACGAGAAAGCGATCGTAGACAACTGCATCGGTGAATACGGCGTATGCATCGATGACATCGGGGAAGACAGATTCCGTTACCTGGTCGCAGGAAGGTATACCGGCGGAGAGGTGCCGGATGGCATGACGCTGTATGAGTTCCCCAGAGGCGACTGGGCGGTGTTCAACTGCATAGGTCCGAACCCGCAGACGCTTCAGTCAGTCAACAACAGGATCTTCAGCGAATGGCTCCCGGGCAACCCGGACTATGAGCTCTCCGGGAACGCAACCGTGGAATGGTACGACTGCGTGAACGGTGAGATGACGGATCCCGACTACCACAGCGCGGTATGGATCCCCGTCAGGAAAAAGTAAAAAACGATATACAGAGAATCGCAGACCGACCGGTCTGCGGTTCTCTGATGAGCTGCGTATGCCTGAAAGGAGCGGAATTGTTGTTACTTTTACTGTGGTTCTAACCTAATAGGAGACCTGTTTTCTGCAGGATATCATGCAATTTAACGATTTAAAGCGAATAGCATTGACTTCACTCCCGTATTGAAAGATAATCAATCATTATAGGAGGAAAAGAACATGAAAAAGTTTATTGCACTTTTACTTGTACTTCTCACACTGGTATGCTGCGTCAGCTGCGGAAAGAAGGAAGAAGAGGAAGAGAATCCTGTAGCAGAAGACGTCGTCATCTTCCAGAATGAGAACGTAAGAAAAGCCATGTCATATGCTATCGACAGAGCCTCTCTGGCAAAGTCTCTGAACGACGGCTCGGTCGCTGCTGAAGGCATCATCCCCTTCAAGCTCGCGTCCAACCCTGTCACCGGCCAGGACTTCCGCGATGAGCAGGGCGCCATCGTTGCCTATGATCTTGCAAAGGCGCAGGAAGCCTACAATGCGGCCTGCGAAGAGCTCGGCAAGAAGAAGCTCTCCATCAACCTGCTCTACGGCACCAACGAAGGCGACTCCGTCATCAAGGCGGCTGAGCAGATCGCTTACTATCTTGAAGAGGTAGGCTTTGAAGTCACCCTCGTAGCCAAGCAGAAGAAAGAAAGACTTTCCCTGATGGATACCGGCGACTATGATGTCGCTCTCACCCGCTGGGGCCCCGACTACGGCGATCCCCAGACCTACATGGATCTGTACATAAGCTACAACAAGTCCAACAACGCCGGCAGATACAACAGCGCCGAGTATGACAAGCTTGTTGAGGAAGCTGAAGCGACAACGGATCCCTCCGAGAGATGGTCCAAGTTCCTGCAGGCCGAGAAGGTCCTGGTACAGAAAGATTACGGCATCGTTCCTGTTTTCCAGGCCGGCGGCGCCATGATCATCAGACCCACCATCTCCGGAATACAGTTCCATTCCGCCGCTGTCGACAACTACCGTCACATCGTCGGACAGGACAACGTCACGCTTATCACGAACACCGATATCGTCTATCTCGACTATCAGTACGCGACAGACGGAACATCCTTCGTCGCTGAGACACTGTTCACATCAGGCCTCACCGAGCTGGATGCCGACGGCAACTGGGTGCTCGACCTGGCTGAGAGCTATGAGACCAATGCCGACGGAACTGAATACACATTCAAGATCAGGGATGACGCCAACTGGTATGATACGAACGGCAAGGTCGTCAGGACAGTCACTGCCCAGGACTTCGTGGATGCCTGGGACAGGATCATGTCTGAGGAACTGGCGTCCGACTACTCATGGTGGATCTCCGACGTTCTGCTCGCCAAAGAGTGGACAGCCGTCGACGAGAAGACCTTCAAGGTAACGCTTGAGAAGCCCAACGGCATCTTCATGGCCTGCCTTGCTTTCCCGAGCGCGTTCCCGATCAATAAAGAGTTCATCGACGAGCAGGGCGATCAGTATGCCACCACAGCCGAGACGATGCTCTACTGCGGTCCGTACATCCTGAAGTCCTGGACACCCGGATACTCATATGAATTCGAGCGCAATACCAATTACTACTTCAACAGCGATTATGATGCGGCCGGCACCGCCAAGAAGATCGTCTTCCGTGTCCTCGAAGACACCCAGACCGCTCTTATGGAGTATGAGGCAGGCAACATCGACACCGTCATCCTCTCCGGCGAGCAGGTCACTGCCAACAAGGATAAGGAAGGCTTCGTGAATCGTCTGCAGGGATATCTGTTCTATCTGTCTATCAACATCAACCACTACGACGAATAAGACAAAGAACTGAATCAAGCCAGAGCGATCAGAAATGGTCACTCTGGCTTTTCTGAATTAATGCGGAAGAAGGACACTTTTTGATGAAAAAGTATATCCTCCAAAGAGTACTTATCTCACTGGCGACGCTGCTCGTCATCCTGCTGGTGCTGTTCATACTCATGGACCTGATGCCCGGCACACCGTTCAACGACGAGAAGCTCACACAGGCGCAGAAGGACCTCCTGTTCGCCAAGTACGGACTGGACAAACCTGTGCTGACCCGGTTCTTCCTTTACTGCAAGAACATGCTCAAGGGAGATCTGGGAGTATCATATGCCATAAACAAGAACTTCGCAGTCAGCGGAATGGTCAAGGACCGCCTCGGCATCTCTATCGCCGTCGGCGCGATGGCTATGACCATAGGAACGATCGCAGGGCTTCTGCTCGGTATACTGGCGGCTCTGAACCATAACTCATGGATAGACAACCTGTGTTCCGCGATCTCTGTCTTCGGAGTGAGCATACCGTCCTATGTCTGCGCGCTGCTGCTGTGTTATTTCATAGCGTACAGGCTCAACTGGCTGCCGATCCTGTATAACGTGGAGCAGCCCTTCATCTCGCTGATACTTCCCGCAGTGGCGCTGAGCGTGTCGCCGACGGCGAACATCGCGCGTTTTACAAGAAGCGAGATGATAGACGTAATGAACTCGGACTATATCCTGCTGGTGGAATCCAAGGGCGTGAAGGACTGGAAGATGATCATCGGCCATGTCCTCAGAAACACGCTGATCCCGGTCATCACCGTCATGGGACCGATCCTGGTCAACCTTCTGACCGGCTCCAGCGTCATAGAGAAGATCTTCGGTATCCCGGGGATCGGCCGTCTGATGATCACCGCCATCCAGGAGAACGACTACAACGTCACGATAGCCTGCGCTTTCGTGTACTCGCTGATGTACATCGTCACGATGCTTTTCGTGGACATTCTGTACGGCGTGATCGATCCGAGGATAAGAATCGCAAAGGAGGAAGACTGATATGCCGAATCTGGATCATGATTTCCACCATGACGATTTCGACTTCGCCCATGAAGAAGGCGCGAAGCTCATAGACAGGACATACAGCGCGACTTCCTACGCGAAAGACGTCTGGAACAACTTCAAAAAGAACAAAGGCGCCCTGATAGGCATCGTCATAATCATCTTCATCATCTTTATGGCGATCGTCGGACCGGGGATGAACGATTTCACATACAAGCAGATCCACGGAGGCCAGGAGTGCCTGGTTCCCCGTGTTCCCGGCCTCGAGAAGCTGGGTATCTTCGACGGCTATCACAACGGCAAGGACCAGTACGCGGAACAGGACGCCAAGGACGTCTATTACTGGTTCGGCAGCGATACGCAGGGTCGCGATATCTGGACCAGAGTCTGGTCCGGCACGCGGGTATCACTGATCATCGCGCTGGCCGCAGTCGTCATCGACATAGTCATAGGAATGGTGTACGGACTGGTGTCCGGATTCTTCGGGGGGATGATCGACAGCGTGATGCAGCGCTTTGCCGAGATCCTCAACGGCATCCCGACGCTGGTCATCGTCACGCTGCTGGGCATGGTGCTTCCGGCAGGTATCGTATCCATCATATTCGCGCTCATGCTGACAGGCTGGATCGGCATGGAGAGGATCGCCCGCGCGCAGGTGCTTAAGGTCAAGGAGCAGGAGTTCGTCCTGTCCTCCAGGACTCTCGGCGCCGGCAAGTTCAGGATAATCTTCTCCGAGATACTTCCCAATATCATGGGACAGGTCATCGTCACCAGCATGTTCTCCATCCCGAACGCGATCTTCCTTGAAGCCTATCTGTCCTTCCTGGGACTGGGCGTCCCCGCTCCGATGGCTTCACTGGGCTCTCTGGTCTCGGACGGCTACAAGTCCATGACCACTTTCCCGCATATCCTGATCATCCCCGTAATCGTCATGGCAGTGCTGATGCTTTGCTTCAACCTGTTCGCAGACGGCCTCAGGGATGCCTTCGATCCTAAGATGCTGAACAAGTAAGGGAGGGTATCATGGAGAGCACGAACAGCGTAAAGAGAAACAAGAGCGACCGCGTACTGTACATCAGAGACCTCAACATCTCCTTTGAGACAGCATACGGCACAGTCAGAGCCATAAGAGGTGTGCGTCTCGACCTGTTCAAGGGCGAGACCATCGCCATCGTCGGCGAATCCGGATCCGGCAAGTCGGTCACCGTCAAGACCATCATGGGTATCCTTGACAGCAACGGTGTCATCAACTCCGGGCAGATCATATACCGCTATACCGACGAGAACGGCGAACAGCAGGAAGTCGACCTGGTCAAGATGTCCCAGAAAGACATCCGCTACAAATACTGCGGAAAACATATCGCGATGGTCTTCCAGGATCCCATGACCTCGCTTGACCCGACCATGACGGTCGGAAGGCAGATCATGGAGCCTATGAGAGAGCATTACAGCATCTCCCGCGCGGAGGCCAAAAAGCGCGCCATGGAACTGCTGGAGGAGGTCGGCATCGACAACCCTGACAAGAGATTCAAACAGTTCCCGCACGAGCTTTCTGGCGGAATGAGACAGCGCGTCGTCATAGCGATCGCGCTGGCCTGCGACCCCGACATACTGATCTGCGACGAGCCCACGACAGCTCTGGACGTCACCATCCAGGCGAAGATCCTGGAGCTGATCAAGGACCTGCAGAAGAAGAAGGGCGTTTCGGTCATATACATCACCCACGACCTGGGCGTCGTCGCGAAGGTCGCGGATTACGTGGCAGTCATGTACGCCGGAAGGATCGTGGAGAAGGGCAGGATCAACGAGGTCTTCTACGATCCGCGTCATCCGTACACATGGGGACTTCTGAGCTCCATGCCGGACGTTGACACGAACTCCAGGAGACTGTTCGCCATACCCGGATCGCCTCCGAACCTTATGGAGAAGATAGAAGGCGACGCGTTCGCACCGCGAAACCCGTTCGCACTGAACATCGACTACAGAGAGGAACCTCCGATGTACGATGTCGGAGGGCAGCACAGGGTAGCATCCTGGCTGTGCGATCCGAGAGCGCCGAAGGTCGATGTGCCTGAAGAACTTCAGGTCAGGATAGAAAAGATGAAGAAGGAGGCTGAGCAGTATGAGTGAGAACAGAACACCTCTGCTTCATGTCGAGAATCTGAAGCAGCACTTCAGGATCAGCCGCCGTTTCACAACAAAGGCCGTGGACGGCATCAGCTTCGACATCTACGAGGGAGAGACCTACGGCCTTGTCGGCGAATCCGGATCCGGTAAATCCACCACAGGGCGCTCCATCATCAGGCTGTACGACCCGACCGACGGCAAGATCATCTTCGACGGACGCGACATATCCGGAAAGCTGTCGAAAGAAGACGAGCGTTATCTGAGAACGAACATGCAGATGATCTTCCAGGATCCTATGGCGTGCCTGAATCCCAGGAAAAAGATCTCCCAGATCATCGCGGAAGGTCTTGAGATCCATCATATCTGCAAAACAAAGGAAGAGATCGACGAGAGAGTCAAAGACGTTCTCGACAAGGTCGGTCTTTCAAGCGAACAGGCGACCCGTTTCCCGCATCAGTTCTCCGGCGGTCAGCGCCAGCGCGTCGGCATCGCCAGAGCCCTGGTCATGAACCCGAAGCTGGTCATCGCCGATGAGTGCATCTCTGCTCTGGATGTTTCCATCCAGGCGCAGGTGGTCAACCTGATGAGAGACATTCAGGACGAGATGGGAACGACATATCTGTTCATCGCGCACGACCTGTCGATGGTCAAATACATCTCCGACAGGATCGGTGTCATGCATCTGGGACACATAGTGGAGACAGGAACTACCGACGAGATATTCGAGAACCCGATCCATCCTTACACGAAGTCCCTTCTGTCGGCGATCCCTCATCCGAACCCCATAGTTGAGAAGCAGAGGAAATCTCTCAGCTACAACAAGGACGAGGAAGGCGTCATCTACGAGAACGGGCATGAGCACATCCTCAGCGAGACGCATAAGGTGCTTGCGACGGATGAGGAGTTCGCGAAGTGGACCGCTAACAGCTGACCTGAACTGAATAGCAGAGACCTTTGTACCTTGCCGGGTCAAAGGTCTCTTTTTCTGTTTCAAGAGATCACAGCTATGGTAGAATTAGACAGAAAAAACCGCATGAGCCTATAAACAGCTTAGGAGAACAGAAATGATATCCAATCTGCGCGATCTGGGCGGCATGCCTGCCGCCGGTAATACGACAATAAGAAAAGGGATGCTCATAAGGTCTGCCGATCTCTCCGGCGCAGAAAAAGAAGACCTGCAGGGGATCTCTGCGGTCATCGACCTGAGGACCACGAGGGAGACGGAGGAACGTCCTGACAGGGTGTATGATGCACAGTTCCTGCACCTTCCCATCTTTGAACAGATCACTGCGGGCATCAGCCACGAAGAAGAAGCGGAAACAAGATCGATACCGGGCATGGCCGGACTGTACGCGTATCTCATAAGAACATGCACGGAAGCCATAAGAAACGTCCTGACAGCGATAATAGAGCACGATTACAGCACCGGCGCGGTCCTGTGGCACTGTACGGAGGGAAAGGACCGCAGCGGCATCACTGCAGCGCTGGTCCTGGAGATGCTCGGAGTCAGCAGGGAGAGGATAATGGAGGATTACATGCTGACGAACGTGATCAATCTTCCAAAAGCGGAACAGCGGAGAGAACTTCTGGCAAAGACCCACGGAGAAGAGTACGCACAGAGCATGTATCAGGCGATCATCGCGGACGAGAGCTATCTCAACGCCGCGTGGGAGGCGATGGGCCCGGATTATATCAGAGGCAGTCTGAACATCGGAGATGACATGATAGAAAAGTTCAGGAGAATGGTCCTGGAGTGACAGCGGATAATAAAATGAGCTCCGGCTGAAAGTGCCGGAGCTCATCTGCGTTCTGTTCAGTTTTTCAGTCTACTACTTCCAGACGCCCGTCTACGTCAAAGCCCAGATGCTTGTGATCCTTGAAGTACTCAAGAAGGGTCTGTACGTCGCTGGTCGTCAGGATGATCGGATCGCCGTTTTTATACACTTCGTCGTAAGTCAGGTTGAAGAATGCGGGGAGATTGTTGTAGTGGAACTCCTGCAGGCCGACGGTATACATAACATCATCCTGGATCTCTTCGCCGTTCAGTTCGCACTTGAGCAGCGCGTGCTGGGACTTGGAGTATACCACGTGCATTCCTTTTGAGAGCTGGTAAAACTCGGTGTGGTTGCCGAGCCAGGCCGCATCGCGGTAGATGTGCAGCAGAGCTTTTTTGAGCTGCGCGCCGGTGATCTTGATGCCGTAGGACTTGCCGTCGTACGGATAGCATTCCGTGAAGTCCTGCAGAGTGACTATCGGGCCCATGTGTCTTTTTCTGACGGAACCGGAACCCATAAAGAACAGATCCACCGCAAGGCTCTCCTTCATCGCGTCTGCGAAAACGCCGCCGAGCTCTGTCTGCATCCATCTGTCCGGATGCATGAGCTCATAGTCGAAGTTGGCGACGACCTTGGCGTATTTCAGGTCGGTCTTGGCTTTGATGGAACCCAGGAACTCCTCCATCCTCTCGTCTCTGGGGCAGTTCTCCTCATTGATCGGGACAGGAGTCCACTGATAGGCCTCGATGCGGTCGTTGAAGGTGTCGACGATGAGGTCGAATCTTCCAATCTGGTCGGTGCCCGTGCCGGCCTGTACGATGAGGATATCGTTGACGATGGCAGGCTCGGTGAGGAACGTATGGGAGTGTCCGCCGACTATGATATCGACGCCCCAGGACGGGTCTATCAGCTCAGCCAGTTTCTTGTCCTCCTCGAATCCGATGTGGGTCAGCAGGACGGTGAGATCTATATCGAGACCGTTGTAGGCATTGCAGATCTTTTCTATCTCCGCGGCTGCGTCTTCTATTCCTATAAATGAACCGATGACGTTCTCGCCTTTGGTCTGAGAGATGACTTCCTCTGTCAGGATGCCGATGAACAGGATCTTCATCCCGTCGATCTCCATGATGTAGCAGGGCTGGAACAGTCTGGTGTCGTTCTGTTTGATGTAAAGGTTCGCGTTGATGATGGGGAACGTCGCCATCTTCTCAAGGAACAGCAGATGAGCGACGCCGTAGTCTGTCTCGTGGTTTCCCAGGGTGACCACGTCCGGCGCCAGCAGGTTGACGATCTGTATCGTGGACAGTCCGAGGAACTCGCTGTCTATGACAGAGCCGCGGAACATATCTCCTGCGATGGCATAGATCACGTTGGGGTCCTCGTTGCGGCACTTAGTAAGGTAGCCGGAAAGCATCGAGACGCCTCCGGTAAGTTTTTCATCCACCTTGTCTGCGAGGAAGTCACCGTGCATGTCGTTTGAATGAAGCAGGGTAACTTTCTTGAATCTCTCGGTAGAGCTCTCATTGAGTCTTCTGTACTCCAATTGACGTACCTCCTTGTAAAGGTATATAGGGATGGGCGTACCCATTTCTTTCAATGTTAATTATACAGAGGAAGGGGCCTGAGCGGTAGACCGCTTCCAAAACGACTTTGAAGAATGTAAACTGATATTAATATCAAACACTTTTCTCAGAGGAAGGCCACATGAGCGGACGCAGACTGAGCGAATACGTA
>JAFYZY010000188.1 GCA_017548485.1 Oscillospiraceae bacterium
CCTTTAGTGAACAAACAGTATGCTCATACTTTGAACAGGACCTTCAGGTAGTTCCAGAAGTAGTAGGGCACCAGATAGTCGGTGTGATAATAGTCCGAGAGGGAATACAGGATGTTGTTTTTATTCGGATCGGAGCCGTAGGAGAAGCAGGGCTGCTCAGTCAGGAGCTTGACCTGCAGCCTCATTCCGGGGCCGTCCCTCATGCCGCCGCTGGCAGCGTAGATAAAGAACGGGAGCTCAGGATGGGCCTTGATGGGAGCGGTGATGTAGTCCACGATCTCCTCGTCGGTGCAGGTCGGGAACGGACCGCTTCCGGGAGGCATCGGCAGGGGTTTGTCGCAGGAGATGCCGCCGCTGGTGGGGCAGAACCATCTGAAGTACTCGAAGTCGTAGTGGAACATCCTCCAGGTCCAGGCTGCGCCGCGGGAATATCCCGCGAAGGCGCGGTGGTCTCTGGTGGCCTTGATGCCTTCGTCGGAGGGATCTTCCAGATATGTGTTGAACCTCATCTCCACTGCGGGGATGATGTCATGGACGATCTCCTTGTAGTAGTTGCCGGGGATGCCGGGGGTCCAGCCGTCGCCCGCCTCGGCGCCGCCGGTCTGGATGCGGACGTCCGCGTCGCGCATCGGATCCATGTAGTAGGTCACGAACACGATGATGCAGGGATCCAGCTCGCCGGAGTCGAACAGCATGTCGAACATGTACTTGTTGCCGCCTATGGCGAACATGGCGGGCTCGCAGGTATTGCCGTGCTGGAAATAGAAGACGTTGTACTTCCTGTCCTTGTCGTCCTTGTCGTAGCAGTAGGGCAGGTAGGCGTACGCGGTCTTGTTGTAGGTCTTTCCGTTCTCATAGACGGAGGTGGAATAGTCGATCCTCTCGACGGTGCCCATCCTCTCGGGTACTCCCGTTCTCAGGTAGGGATTCTCCTCGAAGACGGTCTCGTAGGCGAGGACCTCGCCGGGCTTTGTAATTACTTTTCTGAATTCGCTCATAAGGTCACCTCTTTCTGTACCGTATGCGTCGCAAAATCCTTCTATTCCATGTTACAACAAGCGGGTATAATAATGGAAGAGAAAATATAAGATCGGGAGGAACATCAATGTATCCGGAAAAGATGAAGAGAAAATACGCCTATATGCTGGCCAGGGTGGGACTCAACGTCCAGCCCGGACAGACCGTGCTGGTGGAGGCGGCCATAGAAGGCGCAGCTTTCACGCCCATCTTCGCGGAGCAGTGCTACAAGCTGGGCGCCGGCAACGTGGTCGTCCACTATCTGGATGAGCCCAACCTGAAGATAGCTTCCATGTACCGTGACCTTGAGGACGTCCGCAGGGTGGAGGACTGGGAGGAGCTCCAGTGCCAGAAGTATCTGGACGAAGGCGCCTGCTACATCAGGCTGGAGGGAGTCAACCCCGCGCTGATGGAGGATCTTCCGGAGGAGCAGGCCAACGCGATCTTCGCGCATGTGGACGCCGTGAGGAACATCATGCGCAAAGCTTCCAGAGAGAAACACTGCCAGTGGTGCATCGCCATGATCCCGACACAGGAGTGGGCCGACTACATCCTCAAAGACATCCCCGAGGAGGAGAGGCTGGAATACCTGTGGGATCTGCTGCTCAAGCTGTGCTACATAGACGAGGACAACGACGTGGTGGAGACCTGGGAGGAGAAGACCCGGGTCAGGGGCGAGAAGGGCAACATCATAGACTCCTATCACTTCACCAAGCTGCACTACACCGCCTCCAACGGCACCGACCTCACCGTGGAGCTGACGCCCTATTCTCATTTCGGGATGGGCAGCTTCAAGATGCCCCCCAACTTCATAAGGCACGCGGCCAACATCCCCTCGGAGGAGATCTGCACCACGCCGGAGAAATTCGGAACAAACGGTGTAGTATACGCCTCCAGGCCTCTGATACTGGGTGGCAAGAGCGTGGAGAACTTCGGCTTCCGCTTCGAGAACGGCAAGGTCACGGAGGTGCTGGCAGAAGAAGGAAAAGAGATGCTGGAGGCCCTCGTCAATATGGACGAGAACGCCGGATACCTCGGAGAGTGCGCGCTGGTGGAATACCATTCGCCCATATCCATGAGCGGAAGGGTCTTCTACACCACCCTCATAGATGAGAACGCGTCCTGCCACCTGGCTCTCGGAAGAGGCCTCGGCATGGCAAGCCCCGACCCGAAGTACACGTTCAACGACTCGGTGATCCACATCGACTTCATGATCGGCACCGAAGACATGCACATCGTCGGCACCACCGAAGACGGCAGGGAAGTGGTGGTCTTCGACAAGGGCGACTTCGCCATCTGATAACGACCCGCAGGAATATGCTGACATGATCAAAGCGATAGTACTGGACCTGGACGGGACGCTGCTCAACTCCCGCAAGGAGATAACACCGGACACGAAACAGGCTCTGCTCAGGGCGCAGAAGGCCGGCATCAGGCTGGCGCTCGCCTCGGCGAGGAGCCTGAACGGTCTGGCGCGCTTCGGAAGGCAGCTGGAACTTGAGCGCAATCACGGCATGCTGATCTGCTACAACGGCGGACTCATCTCGGACGCTCAGACCGGGCAGACGCTGTACTCCAGGGCCATGCCAAAGGAACTTGCCGCGAAGATCTGCAGGTTCCTTAAACAGTATGACGTCATCCCCATGATCGACAGGGGGAAGTATCTGTATCTCCATGACGCCTTCGGAGGGAAGATACACTATAACGGCAGCGAGCTGGA
>JAFYZY010000189.1 GCA_017548485.1 Oscillospiraceae bacterium
CTGATCAAGTTTCCGGGCGATGTGGACGCAGGGAAAAAGTACATGGAGAAGCTCGTGTCGGCGCTGGATCCCGGTGCCAGAGCTTCCGCGCTGCTCAGCGCCTGCGGATTCTCCGCAGATGACACGGGAGACCTGCTCGGGATGTCTGCAGATGATGTGAAGGCAGCGCTCTCGTCCTCTGCCGCATCTCTTAAAGAGACCGCAAAGGAACTTGCGGGAGGAAAGTACAACATCAATATCCCCGGCCTTGAGATGTTCGCGGATCTGCTGGGAAGAGCATCTGTGGACGCCGGAGGCGAACCGGACAGCGAGATCCTGGGATATGCAAAAGAAGCCGGGACCGCCAAGAGCTCAGCGCCGAAGAAAAACGAAGCGGAGAACAAGGGCTCGAAAAAGAAGCCGCTTTTCCTGGCGCTCGCAGCGTGCTGCGTACTGGCTGTGGGCCTCTGTGTGAATCACCTGCTTCAGAAAGGAAAGACGCCTGTCGATCCTTCTGACGGGACAGGCACCTACGACGGACCTGTAAATGACGATCCCGACACTGAAGAAAACATGTATGCCAACTATAAAGTAGTCATGGTGATCAGGGATTACGGGACCATAGAGCTCGAGCTGGACAGCAGCGCGGCACCCAGAACGGTAAAGAACTTCGTCGATCTCGCGAAAAACGGATTCTACGACGGCCTCACTTTCCACAGGATCATTGAGGGATTCATGATCCAGGGCGGCGACCCTGAAGGAAACGGCAGCGGAGGATCCAAGAAGAAGATCATAGGCGAATTCAAGGCGAACGGCGTCGACAACCCGATCTCTCACACGAGGGGGGTCATATCCATGGCAAGGAGCAGAAACGACTACAACAGCGCCAGGAGCCAGTTTTTCATAGTGCAGCAGGACAGCACGTATCTTGACGGTCAGTACGCCGCCTTCGGACATGTCACTTCCGGAATGGACGTGGTGGACAGGATCGCTGCGGACGCGGAACCTACCGATAACAACGGCACTATCCCCGCGGACAAACAGCCGGTGATCGAATCCGTCACTGTCTCGGTGATAGAAGAATAAGCAATGTGCATAAGAAGAGCTCCCTCGTCTGAGGGAGCTTCTTGCATGTGAAAGAAAGTATCAGATGACTACAACGGTGAAGCCGGGATTCGCAGATGCCACGAACGATCTTACGACAGAGATGGCGTTCTCTTTGGCTTTCACCAGAAGACCGGAATCCAGCGCTTTCTTTTCCATAGCGGCGTTCTGATCTTTTGTAAAGGAATTGTAGTCGGTGATGGTGATCTTGCTGAAGAACGAATAAGTTTCGTCCATAGCCTGAATGGAGTCGAAATCGATCTCGTGAGACACTATCCTGGCGTCCGGAAGAGTGATCGTGATCAGTTCTCCATCAAGATTGATCTTTGCTTTCGACAGGTCTACGCCCGCTTTGACCGATCCGTCATAGGATATGACAAAGGAGTTGGTGGTGAACGGGATCCGGTATCCGTAGAAGTCCAGATAGCTGTCGTATTTGACCGTGTTGGTATATGCGTACTCCATCGTCGCAAGCTCGGATATCTCTACCAGGTCCTCAGCGAGAGCAACGGTGTCGAGCACCGGTTTCTCTTTTTCATGACGCGCCTCGCTGAATCTGACTCCTCCGAAGAAAGCTCCGGCGAGCGCTGCCAGTGCGAGAACGATGCCGACTACGGTGATGATACGCTTTTTGATGATCCTTCTTTTCATTAATATCCTCCGTGGATACTGAGGGACGGACATGCAGCTTTCAGGAAAAGTATAATTTATAATTGTGAACAGATTATATCACAGCCGGATCCTGATAATTCGGGATCTGCCGCGAAAAGCGCTTGACAAAGGCATCTTACGTTGATAACATAGTCCAAGGAAAAACAAAGCAGTGCGTCCGCGCTCACCCCGCATCACAGGTGCGAAGGTCAACATCGTCAGCCAAAGGCTGTTTAGTGTTGCGCGGATTTTCCGCGCGTTTTTGTTTTTTAACCCCTTTTTCCCAGTTACGGAGGTACATAGCGATAGCCGCTCAGAATCACTTAATCAATGAGGACATCAAGGCAGCCGAAGTAAGGCTCGTCGGTGCTGACGGAAGTCAGCTCGGGATCATGGAGACATCCAAAGCTCTTGCGATAGCTGAGGAGTCAGGCATGGATCTCGTCCTTATCGCGCCGCAGGCGACCCCGCCGGTCTGCAGGGTAATGGACTACGGCAAGTACAAGTTCGATCAGCAGAAGAGAGAGAAGGAAGCCAACAAGAAGCAGAAGACCGTTGAACTCAAAGAGATCAGGCTATCTCTCAACATCGACACCCACGACTTTGAGACGAAAGTCTCTCAGGCAAAGAAGTTCCTGTCTGCAGGCAACAAACTCAAGGTCAGCATCCGCTTCCGCGGACGTGAGATGGCTCACACAGACAGAGGTATCGATGTCATGAACAGGTTCCAGGAGGCTCTCGGAGACGCTGCGACGGTGGACAAGCCCGCAAAGCTTGAAGGAAGATCGATGCAGATGTCCATGAGTCCCAGAACAGGGAAGAAGACCGAAAACTGAACTTATCCGGACCCGGGCGGTCCGACGATATAAGTAATACCGATCAGGAGGAAATATCAAAATGCCCAAGCTTAAGACACACTCCGCTACGAAGAAGCGCGTCCTGAAGATCACGAAGTCCGGCAAGGTCAAACGTGCCCGCGCTTATCGCAGCCACATCCTCAATAAGAAGCCCACAAAGCGTATGAGACATCTCCGCGGACCGGTCTACGCGGCCGAATCCAATGCGGGCAATCTCAAGAAACTTCTGCCCTACGGCGTAGCGAAATAAGGAGGATAGAGAGCAATGGCAAGAGTTAAAGGCGCAATGATGACGCGCAAGAGAAGGAAGAAAGTCCTTAAGCTCGCCAAGGGTTACTTTGGTTCCAAGAGCAAGCACTTCAAGATGGCCAAGCAGGCCGTGTACAAATCCGGCAACTATGCTTATGAAGGCCGCAAGCAGAAGAAGCGCGAGTTCCGTCAGCTGTGGATCACCCGCATCAACGCAGGATGCCGCGCCAACGGAACGAACTACAGCACATTCATGAACGGACTCAAGAAGCTCGGTGTCGAGCTCAACCGCAAGATGATCTCCGAACTCTACATCAACGACCCCGCAGCGTTCGCAGATCTCGTAAAGAAAGCTGTAGCTGCAAACTGATAAGTCATCATCCCGTCCGCGTCAGCGGACGGGTTTTGCTTTGTCCGGAACAGCGGCGGCGCGTTCCTTGACATTGTCCGGACGTGTTTTTAATATATAATACAATATAATGCCTTTTTAGGCTTTTTTTGAGGTCCGGCAGATGCAGGAGATCACTTCTCAGGACAACGGAAAGCTCAGGGCTTTCATGGCTCTCTGCAGGGAAAAGAAGGAAAGGGACAGGAGCGGTCTCTGTGTTCTTGACGGCGTCAAGATATGCAGGGATGCCGCTGCGTCGGGATACCGGCTGCGGCAGCTGTGGATCACCGGGGATGCGGCGGAGAGATACGCCCGGGAAACGGAGGAGCTTTCGGCTGCCGCCGATGAGATCTTCGTGATCAGGAGCTCCGCGGCGAAGAAACTGTCCGAACTGAATTCTCCGCAGGGAGTGTTCGCTGCTGTGGAAAGACCCGCGCCGGTGAGCGTAAGGGAGCTCGCTTCGCATTCCAGGATCCTCGGACTTTGCGGTCTGCAGAATCCCGAGAACGTGGGAGGATGCGTCAGAACGGCGGCGGCGCTGGGTTTCGGGGCACTGCTTCTGTCGTCCGACTGCGCCGATATCTGGTCGCCGAGAGCGGTCAGAGCTGCGGCAGGCACGCAGTTATCATGCAGCATCTACGTGACATCCGATTTCGCCGCTTCCGTAGGAGAGCTCAGAGACGAGGGAGTGCTGACCTGCGCTTCCGCTCTCCACAGGGATTCCATCCCGGTGACGGAGGTGGAAAAAGGCGGCAGACTGTTTCTGGCTGTGGGAAGCGAGGGACAGGGACTGCCTGATGATGTGACGGAAGCATGCGATAAGACCGTCCGCATACCGATGAGCGCATCCGCAGAGAGCCTGAACGCGGCTGCTGCCGCCGCGGTGATGATGTGGGAACTCAGAGAAGCCGGCGCACTGAATTAACAAAAGAAATACCGATCGGGGATATAGATCATAAATGTCAAAACTGGTAATCGTTGAGTCACCTGCCAAGGTGAAGACAATCAAGAAGTATCTGGGGAAGGACTACAATGTCACCGCTTCCATGGGTCATATCAGAGATCTTCCGCAGAACTCTCTCGGAGTCTATGTGGAGCGCGGGTTCAAGCCGCAGTATCTGAACATCGCAGGCAAGGAGAAACTGATAAAGGAACTTCAGTCCGAAGCCAAAAACAGCGACGGGGTGATCCTTGCGACAGACCCGGACCGTGAAGGCGAGGCGATAGCATGGCATCTCGCGACGGTCCTGAAGCTTCCTCATGACGAACTCAACAGGGTGACCTTCTCGGAGATCACGGAGAAGGGGATAAAAGAGGGGATGTCCCATCCCAGGACCATAAATGAGGATCTTTTCAACGCGCAGCAGGCCAGGAGAGTTCTGGACAGGCTTGTAGGGTACAAGCTTTCGCCGTTCCTGTGGAAAAAGGTCCGCAGGGGACTTTCCGCCGGAAGAGTGCAGTCTGTCACGGTCAGGATCCTCGTCGACCGCGAGCGCGAGATAGAGGCGTTCGTGCCCAGGGAGTACTGGATCGTCGATGCCCTGCTGAAGACCGACAAGGGAAGGAAGTTCACTGTCAGGCTCAGGACCAGAGACGGCGTAGCGCCGGAAGACTTCAGCATCCCGAACGAGGAGGAATGCAGGAAGATCACCGACGCTCTGGAGAATGAGAAGTTCGTCATCGATTCTCTCAAGAAAGGCGTCAGGCACAGACAGCCGGAACCTCCGTTCATCACGTCCACCATGCAGCAGGAGGCGTCCAGAAAACTGGGATTCCCCGCGAGAAAGACCATGAGGGTCGCGCAGGAGCTCTACGAAGGAATAGATGTGAGCGGAGAAGGCTCCACCGGTCTCATAACCTACATGAGGACCGACTCCCTCAGGGTGTCGGACGAGGCGGCTGCCGCCGCGGCGTCCTTCATCGAGAGGAATTACGGAAAAGAATACCTGCATAAGGGTAACAGGACATACAGAAGACGCGGGAACGTCAGCGCGCAGGATGCGCACGAGGCTATCCGTCCCACATCGGTTGAGCTTACGCCTGAGAGAGCGAAGAGCTCCCTCACACAGGACCAGTACAGGCTCTACAAGCTCATCTGGGACAGGTTCATCGCGAGCCGCATGGCCGATCAGGAGCAGAACACCGTAACGGTGGACGTAAGAGCTGGAGAATACCTCTTCCGTGCCAGCGGGTACACGGTGGCGTTCGACGGCTTCACAAAGCTGTATGAGGTCTCCACAGATGAGAAGAAGGAGCAGCAGGTAGTGCTGCCGCCCCTCAAAGAGGACACGCAGCTGGAGAAGGAGGAGATAAAGCCTTCCCAGAAGTTCACACAGCCTCCGGCGCGCTATACTGAGGCCTCCCTGATCAGAAAACTGGAAGAGAACGGTATAGGACGTCCTTCGACATACGCGCCGACTATCTCCACCGTAATGGACAGGGGATATGTCGAGAGAGACGGGAAATCGCTGAAGCCCACGCAGCTGGGCATCATCGTCACCGACATCATGATCGACCAGTTCCCGGACATCGTCGACGAGAAGTTCTCGGCAGACATGGAGAAAGCCCTGGACAAGATCGAAGAGGGCAAGAACGACTGGTCCTCCACCATAGAAAAATTCTACAAGGGATTCGATAAAAGCCTGACGGAAGCAGAAAAAGCGCTGGACGGACAGAAAGTCAGGATACCGGACGAAGAGACCGATGTGATCTGCGAGAAGTGCGGACGCAAGATGGTCATCAAGACTGGAAGGTTCGGCAAGTTCCTTGCGTGCCCCGGATTCCCGGAATGCAAGAACACCAAGAGGATAACAGTCTCCACTCCCGGAAGATGCCCGAAATGCGGCAGCCCGGTAGTGCAGAGAAAGAGCAAGAGGGGAAGGATCTTCTATGCCTGTGAGAAGGGCACGGAGTGCGGCTTCATGACTTGGAACTCTCCCACTGACAGGGTATGCCCCCAGTGCGGTTCGACACTGTTCCTCACAAAAGGGAAAAACGGCACATACGTGTGCGAGAAGGAAGGCTGCGGCTATAAGGAAGCAGCCGCGAAAGAGGCAACATGACAGAGATCAGGGTTATCGGCGCGGGACTCGCGGGATGCGAGGCGGCATGTATGCTTGCAGACGCAGGCTACAGGGTCGTGCTGTATGAACAGAAACCCGTGCACTTTTCTCCGGCGCACAGGTCGGAGAAATTCGCCGAACTGGTGTGTTCCAACTCGTTCAAGGCCGACAGGGTCGAGAGCGCTTCCGGACTTCTGAAAGCGGAGATGAGACTGTTCGGGTCGGTATGCCTGAAAGTGGCTGACGGCTGCAGGGTCCCCGCAGGCGGAGCGCTCGCAGTCGACCGTGAGCTGTTCTCGCAGGGAGTGACCGACGAAGTCAGATCCCGGGAGAATATCGAGATCCGCAACGAGGAAGTCACGTCGATAGATCCCGAGGTTCCTACGATCGTGGCGACCGGACCTCTCACAGAAGGCGCCCTCGCCGAGGAGCTCAGGCGTCTGACAGGCGGCGACTCGCTGTATTTCTTCGATGCCGCGGCTCCCATAGTCACCCGCGACAGCCTGAACATGGACAGACTGTATTCCATGAGCCGGTACGGCCTGGGCGGAGACGATTATCTGAACGCTTTCTTCGATAAGGCCGGATATGACAGCTTCGTGGAGGAGCTCATAAACGCAGAGTGCGCGGAGCTGCACGCATTTGAGGAGCAGCCGGTATACGAAGGGTGCATGCCCATAGAAAAACTGGCAAAAAGAGGGCACGACGCCATAAGATACGGTCCCATGAAGCCGGTGGGACTGAGGAATCCCGAGACAGGACACCGCCCATGGGCCGCGGTCCAGCTCAGACGAGAGGACGAGGAAGGCACCATGTTCAATCTGGTGGGCTTCCAGACCAACCTCAAGTTCGGAGAGCAGAAAAGAGTGTTCTCCATGATCCCGGGGCTTGAGAACGCGGAGTTCGCAAGATACGGCGTCATGCACCGCAACAGTTTCCTGAACGCGCCGGAGGTGCTGGACGGAACGCTGAGGATAAAGGGAACGGAGAACACGTATGTCGCCGGGCAGATCAGCGGAACGGAAGGTTACATGGAGAGCGCCGGATGCGGCATGCTCGCCGCGTGGTTCCTGATGGCGAGACTCAGGGGGGAAGAACCGGTCCCGCTGCCCGAGACCACGATGCTCGGAGCTCTGATGAGATACCTTAAGACGCCCAATAAGGACTTCCAGCCGATGGGAGCCAATATGGGCATACTCCCCGGTCTCAAGGACGAGATCAGGGACAAAAAAGAGAGATATGCGGGATATGCTTCGAGGGCGATCGATGACCTCAAGGCATACCTGGAAGAAAACCGGTAAGGAAGATCAGAGGATATGTCAGATCTTGAACAGAGAATAGGATATATTTTCGAGGACAGGAGCCTTCTGGAGGAGGCGCTGACCCATTCGTCGTATGCGAATGAGCACGGACTCGGAAGACTCGGATGCAACGAGAGACTGGAGTTTCTGGGAGACGCAGTCCTCTCCGCCGTAGTCGCGGATCATCTGTACAGGACTCTTCCCGACGTTGAGGAGGGAGAGCTCACCAAGCAGCGCGCAGCCATGGTCTGCGAATCCGCGCTCGCAATGTTCGCGAGAGATATCGATCTCGGGAAGGACATGCGGTTCGGCAAAGGCGAGCTCAAGACCCACGGCAACGAGAGGGATTCCATCCTTTCGGACTGCTTCGAGGCGGTTATCGCCGCCATTTATCTCGACGGAGGAGTCGAAGCCGCCAGGAAGTTCATCGCGCGCCATGTGCTCCAGGAGGCCTCCGGAGCCGAACTGTCACGGGACTACAAGACCGAGCTGCAGGAAGTGATCCAGCAGAACCCGGAGGAGAAGCTCAGATACGTGCATACCGCTGAGAGCGGACCCGATCACGACAAGACTTTCACTGTGGAGATCTGGCTGAACAGCAACGTCATCGCGACGGCCACCGGCCACAGCAAGAAACAGGCGGAACAGAATGCCGCGGCGGAGGCGCTGCGCCTCATGGGCCTTGTCAAATGAAGAGACACGCCAACCTGGCATTCTTCGTGCCGCATCTCGGATGTCCGCACCAGTGCGTATTCTGCGACCAGAAGAGCATAAGCGGTCAGCAGAAGTCGCCTACGGCGGAGGAAGTAACACAGACATGCGGCAGATACCTTCCCGCTGACGGCGCGGGAACGGAGATAGCGTTCTTCGGAGGGTCGTTCACCGCCATAGACAGAGACCTTATGACACAGCTGCTGGAAGTAGCTTATCCCTTCGTCAGGGAAGGAAGGGCATCCGGAATACGGATATCCACCAGGCCCGATGCCATCGACGGTGAGATCCTGGACATACTGAAAAGATACGGCGTTACTTCGGTAGAGCTCGGCGCTCAGAGCATGTCAGATGAGGTGCTCAGACTTAACGGCAGGGGCCATGACAGCGAAAGCGTCGTGAAAGCTTCCAACCTGATAAAGGAAGAAGGCTTCTCGCTGGGACTTCAGATGATGGTCGGCATGTACGGCGCAGATGATCCCGGAGCGGAAGCTGAATATACAGCCCGCAGGCTGGCGGATCTGGGACCGGACACGGTCAGGATCTATCCCACGATAGTCGTGGAGGGCACCGCGCTGGCGGCGCTGTTCAGGGCAGGGAGATACAGCCCTCTCGAACTCGAGCAGGCGGTGGACATCACCGCTTCCCTGATAGAGATGTTCCGCAGCAGGAGCATCGACGTGATCAGGACAGGGCTCCACTACGAAGAGAGCCTCATGGATTCCATGATCGCAGGGCCCTATCATCCCGCTTTCGGGGAGCTGTGCGAGTCCAGGATATTCCGCAATGCCATAGAGAAACATCTGACTCAGGGCGACAGCGCGGAAGTGCGCTGCGAGCCCAGGCTGCTCAGTCAGGTGACAGGTCAGAAGAAAAGCAATATCGAATACTTCAGATCCCGCGGTATAGGGATCAGAGTGATCCCGGACGAAAAGGTCACGGGAATAACAGTAAACAAACTCCAGCAAGGAGATCATTGAAAAGTGTATCTGAAATACATTGAGATCCAGGGATTCAAATCGTTTCCGGACAAGACCAGGCTCACTTTCGACCGCGTGCTGACGGGGATCGTGGGACCTAACGGAAGCGGTAAGAGCAACATAAGCGACGCAGTGAAGTGGGTGCTGGGAGAGCAGTCCACAAAGTCTCTGCGCGGCGGAAAGATGGAGGACGTCATATTCAGCGGGACGCCGGAGAGGAACCCTATGGGCTTCGCTCAGGTCTCCATGTGCCTGGATAACTCCGACAGCCGCATCCCGGACGTCGGCAAGGAGATAACTGTCACCAGAAGGTACTACCGCAGCGGCGACAGCGAGTATATGCTGAACGGATCTACCGTGAGACTGAGAGATCTCAGGGAGATGTTCATGGACACCGGACTCGGAAGGGACGGGTATTCCGTGATCGGACAGGGCAGGATCTCGGAAGTGGTCGAGAGCAAGAGCTCCGACCGCAGGGAGATATTCGAGGAGGCTTCGGGCATCGCCAAATTCAGGTTCCGCAAGACCGAGGCGGAGCGCAAGCTGCAGCAGACAGAGGACAATCTGTCGAGACTCAGAGACATAGCCGGCGAGCTGGAGAGCCGCGTGGGACCGCTCAGGGAGCAGAGCGAGAAAGCGAAAAAGTTCCTTGAGTATGCGGAAGAGAGAAGGACGCTTGAGATAACGCTCTATTCCGATACGATCAAGAGATCCAGAGACAGCATCTCCAAAGAAGATGAGAAGATAGAGATCGCCAGGCTGGATTACCGCAGTCTGGACGAAAGATTCCAGGAGATCGGCGTAGAGATAGAGCAGTTGTATGAGAACAGCCGCCAGGCAGGTTCCCGCTCCTCCGACCTCAGCGCTGAGATAGACGTGAGAAACTCCGCCATATCCGCGATCGAGGCAAAGATAGCCGTTCTCAGGAACGATATAATGCACGGCGAGAGGGATATCAGGGAACTGCAGGAGGACATCAGTTCGCTGTCGGAAGGCGGTTCCGGGATAGTCCGCGAGATACAGGCAAGGCTTGCCGACGCACAGCAGAAGGAAGACCAGGCTGCCGCCGTCGAGGACGCCATCGCCGGCCTTGAGAAGGATCTTGAGATCCTTGCCCAGGATACCCAGTCAACGGACAGAATGAGGTCTGAGCGTCTGGAGAGGCTGAACGCCCTGCAGAAGGAGATCGCGGACCTCAGAGTTGAAACTGTCGCATCCAGGTCAGTCATAGAGACCATGGATGAGAGGGAGAACTTCATCAGGGAATCGCTCCCGCCGGAACTGGACAGGCTGGAAGACAGGAATGCAAGGCTGAAGGAGACAGAGGAGTATATCGCAGGCCTCTCCGGCGACATCACTGCCAGGGAGAACGAGACGAAGGGATATGAACTCAGGCTCGGATCGAGAAACGAGAAACTGTCCCAGGCTGCCGACAAGGTTTCCGCCTGCGAGAACGAGATAGAGAGGATGAGGCAGAGGATGAACCTCCTCTCCGATCTTGAGAGCAGCAATGAGGGATATCAGCCTCCGGTGAGGAAAGTCCTGTCCGCCACGGAGGACAAGAGGCTCCGCGGCATAGTCGGTACCGTGGGATCGCTACTCACCGTGGATGAAGGGCTTGAGACCGCTATAGAGACGGCGCTGGGAGCCGCGATACAGAATATCGTTGTGGACGACGAGAGAAGCGCCAAGGCCGCGATCGGCCTGCTGAGGGACGAACGCGCGGGAAGAGCCACTTTCCTGCCGCTTGACACAGTCAGCGCCAGGAGATTCGAGAACAGGGAAGTTCTCGGAGATCCGGGCGTCGTGGGCGTAGCGAGCGAGCTGGTGAGCTGCGATGACAGATACCGCCCGGCAGTGGACAGCCTGCTCGGCAATGTCCTGATCGTCGAGGATCTGGACTACGCGTCTGCGATCGCAAGAAGGGCAAAGTACAGGATCAGGATCGTCACCAGAGACGGTCAGATAATAAATGCGGGCGGGTCATATACGGGCGGTTCCGTAAGGGCCCAGGCCGGCATGTTCTCCAGAAAGGCGGAGATAGAGGAGCTTGAAAAAAAGATAGCCCAGCGCAGGAAGGACAGCGAAGCGCTTAAGGAAGAGCTCGGCAGAGCCAGAGAAGAGGCTTCCAAAGCGCAGGCCGAACTCACTGCGGTGACGTCCGAACTGGTCACTGCCAGAGAGGACCTTATAAGGGCCGAGTCGACGGCAGACAGACTGAGGGATGAGATCGAAGCTCTCAGGACCAACGTCGAGGCAGCCTCGGCGGAGCTGGACAGCATCGATGCCGGAAGGGCACAGAGACAGGCGGATATCATGCGTGCGGAAGCAAAGAGCGCGGCGCTTCAGTCGGAAGCGGAGCGTCTGGAAGCGCAGCTCACGCAGGATGATTCCTCTGACGGCATCATGGAGAAGCGCACCGGGATAATGCAGCAGCTCACGGAACGCCGCGTAGAGAGAGCGGAGCTCCTCAAGGACGCCGAGAGATCCCGCCAGTCAGCGGAAGACCTCAGGCTCAGAGGAGACGAGTCGCTGGGAAGGATGTCCAACCTGCAGGATACCATCGCTTCCATCAAGGGAGAGAACGACGAGCGTCAGAAGCAGATAGACGGTCTTGAGCAGGAAGCCGCCGGGGCGAGAAAAGAAATAGAAGACATAAGGGCCGAGATCGCGAGAAGCGGGGAGCTCAGAAACGAGAACGACCGCCGTACACAGGAACTTCGCGGCGAGCAGGACGGCATCGCGGAGCAGAGAGAGAAGATAGCCAGCGAGATCTCCAGACTCGAGGAGAGGAAGCAGGCCCTGCAGAACGACTACAACAGCGCTGCGAACAGGCTCTGGGAGGAATACGAGCTCTCGGTGGCGGAGGCGCTGCCGCTGTGCGTGGAATTCACCAGCGTGACGGATCTGCGCCAGAAAGTCAGTTCCGTGAGGAACAGGATAAGGGCTCTGGGCAACGTCAACGTCGCCGCGATAGAGGAATACCAGGAAGTCAGCGCCAGGTACGAGTTCATGTCGGAACAGATATCCGATGTGGACGAGAGCAGGAAGAGCCTGCTGCGTCTCATCGACGACCTGGAGCGCGAGATGAAGCAGATCTTCACCAGAAGCTTCAACGAGATCAACGAAAAGTTCCACTATACCTTCAAGATGCTCTTCGGAGGAGGACATGCGAATCTGTTCCTCACCGACGAGAACGATATCCTGGAGAGCGGTATAGAACTGGATGTGCAGCCGCCGGGAAAGGTGATCAGGAGCCTTTCGCTCCTGTCAGGAGGAGAGAAGGCCCTCGTGGCTATCGCCATCTACATGGCCATCCTGGAAGTGAATCCGTCGCCGTTCTGCATACTGGACGAGATAGACTCCGCGCTGGATGAGAACAACGTCGTAAGATTCGCACGCTATGCGAAGACCATGATAGACCGCACGCAGCTTATCGCCATCACCCACAAGAGGGGAACGATGGAGGAGGCCGACGTCCTCTACGGAGTGACCATGCAGGAGGAGGGCGTATCCAAGGTGCTCAGGCTGAGCGTGGAAGAAGCACAGCTGGTCCTGGAAAAGGAACAGAACGGAAGGAACAACTGATGGGACTGTTTGACAAACTTAAGGCCGGTCTCACTAAGACAAAGAACAATTTTGCCTATTCCGTGAGAGCGGACAAGATATCGGACGAGTATTTCGAACGCGTGGAAGAGGCGATGATCCTCTCGGATGCGGGCTACGATGTGGCGATGTCGGTGTCGGAGGAACTCAGAAAAGCGGTCAGGGACAACAATGCCGCCGATGAGGAAGCAGCAAATGTGCTTCTGAGGAAGATCTGCAGCGACAGGCTGAGAGCTGACAGGGAACTGGATCTCTCGGGGGATCCGGCCGTGATAATGCTCATCGGAGTGAACGGATCAGGAAAGACTACCGCTGCCGGCAAGCTTGCCGCCTACTACAAACAGCAGGGCAGAAAAGTCATGATCGCCGCAGCGGACACCTTCCGCGCCGCGGCGGCTGAGCAGCTCGAGGTTTGGGCTCAGAGGAGCGGCACGGAGTTTTTCTCCGGGCAGAACGATCCGTCCGCCGTCGTGTTCGACGCGGTCAGATCGGCAGCCGCAGGCAGAGCGGACCTCGTGATCTGCGATACCGCAGGACGTCTGCAGACCAAGAAGAACCTCATGGATGAGCTCGGAAAGATCGCCAGGACCGTGAGAAAAGCCGCTCCGGATGCATCCGTGGAAACGCTGCTGGTTCTGGACGGAATGACGGGACAGAACGCTATAGAACAGGCGAGAGCGTTTGCAGAGACAGCGGACGTCTCCGGCATCATCGTCACCAAGCTCGACGGCACGGCTAAAGGCGGGAGCGTATTCTCGGTAAAGGAGAAACTCGGGATACCGGTGAGGTTCGTCGGAGTCGGAGAAGGCATAGATGACCTGCTGGTCTTCGATCCGGACGAATTCTGCGAGGCGCTTTTCGAATGAAGAAGATCGACGAGTTGGTGATCGCCACCAACAATAAAAACAAACTGGAAGAGTTCAGGGATATCTTCTCAAAGTCAGGTATAAGAGTCGTTTCCATGGCTGAGAAGGGTATCCATGTGGATCCGGACGAGAACGGAACCACGCTGAACGACAACGCGAGGATAAAAGCCAGAGCGGTATGGGATGCATGCCACTGTCCGGTAGTGGGCGATGACACGGGACTTTTCGTGGATGCTCTCGGAGGAGAACCCGGCGTCTACTCCGCGAGGTATGCGGGGCCGGACGGCAACAGCGGAGCAAACATCGACAAGCTCCTCGAAAAACTCCAGGGGGTTCCGAGAGAGGAAAGGACCGCGAGATTTGCGGTATCGCTCTGTTACATAGACGCGGAAGGGAACGAGATGATCGTTCACGGAAGATGCGAGGGCTGGATAGCCTTTGAACGGCAGGGAGAGGGATTCGGATATGAACCGGTGTTCTGCCTCAACAACGGATTCTCGTTCGCGGATATAGGAAAAGAGCTTAAGGACAGACGTTCACACAGGGCGAGGGCGGCTCACATACTTGCCTTCTACCTGAAAGGGATCAAAAAGATCAGGGGATACGGTTAATGGACAGCAATGAACGCGCGAAGCTCAGAAGTTTCGCAAACAACATAAAAGCATGCTATTACATCGGCAAGGACGGCATCACCGATGCGGTCCTCAGCGGGATAGAGGAAGCCCTGGTTCCCAGAGAGCTGATCAAGGTAGGTGTCCAGGAGAACAGCCCGGTCACCGCCAGGGAAGCCTGCGCAATAGTCTCGGAAGCGCTCGGCGCCGAAGGAGTGCAGGTGATAGGCAGAAAATTCGTCATCTACAGAAGAAACAAAGAGATCAATCAGTATGGCATCTGAGAAGCTCCTGTTCTACGGCGGATCCTTCGACCCGCCCCATATGGGACACCGCAGGCTGCTGGAAGCAGCCATAGCTGCGGTCGGCCCGGATATCACTCTGGTGATACCCACAGGATTGTCCCCTTTCAAGGACAGGTGCAGCACACCGTTCAGGGACAGGGTCAGGATGGCAAGGCTTGCGTTTGCGGACCTTGAGACCGTCAGGGTATCCACTCTGGAGGGAAGAGGCTGGCGCAGCTACACCTACAAGACGGTCAGGAAGCTGCTCAAGAAATACCCGGGACGGGAACTGTACATGCTGATAGGTTCGGATATGCTCGTTTCCTTCGGGCACTGGCACCTGTACCGCAGGATCATGTCCAAAGTGACTCTTGTCGCGGGATGCCGCGATGACGATGAGGTCAGGGGTTTCGAGCGGGCGGCGGAAAGACTGAGAAAAGAAGGGGCAAGGATAATCCTCCTCGGCTTCAGCCCGGTGGAAGTCTCATCCACCGAGATCAGAGACGCGGTCCGGACTGACAGAGACATGGACGGATATATATCCCGGGAAGTGATGAGTCACATCAGGAAGAGAGGTCTCTACAGATAATGACTATTGCGGAAGCCGACAGCCTCGCAAGAGATAGACTTTCAGACAGACGCTACTATCACACTCAGTGCGTCGCAAAGGCCGCCAGAGAACTCGCGCCGAGATTCGGAGCCGATCCGGACAGGGCGGAACTGGCGGGATTCCTTCATGATATCTTCAAGGAGGAGAGCGACGCGGTCTTGTTGAAAACACTGGGTACCTCGGATATAATTGGGGACAAAGATCTGGCAAGGAAGCATGCTCTCTGGCATGCTTTTGCTGCGGCCGAATACGCTTCCGAGGTGCTGGGACTGGACTGGGAGATCTGCGACGCGATCCGCTACCACACTTCCGGGAGAGAGGGGATGACTCCCCTCGACATGACCCTTTTCCTGGCGGACTATATCTCGGAAGACAGGAGATACGACGACTGCGTCAGAGTCAGGAAGACAGCGGAGCGCGATGTTCATGAAGCTTTGCTGGAAGGCCTCAGATATACCATCACCGACCTCCTGGAAAGGAACGCGGTGATCGATCCCAGAACTCTCGACGCGTACAACAGCTGCGTGAGAGATCTGTGAAAGGGCGGAACAACGATTTGAGAAGAAACTGGGCGGTAAGGATACTCGTTCTTCTGGCATCGGTCTCACTGGTGTTGGGAGGGCTTTCCATGCTGTCGGCCAGAAAGCCGTACTGGTCCGGCTCGGAGCTGCCCGGAAAGATCTCGACACCGGCGCCTGCTTCAAGATCAGCCAGGAACATCCTGGTCGCCGGCGTCACGGAAACTGATGGCGCTGCACTGGCAGAGATGGTCCTTCTGATAAATCTGGATCTTGAGACGGGAAAGGCCGGGATCATGTACCTGCCCGGAAATACGCTGATCGGAGCCGATGAGGTCCGCTACGGAAGACTTAGCGGAGCTGTGAACTGGGGCACCGCGGACGAACCGGACGGAGGGGCGGCGGCCCTGGCGGACTGTCTGGCGGACTGTTTCGTTCTTCCGGTGGACAATTACCTCCTTTTCGACATGGATATCCTCCCGGATATCACGGAGAGGCTGGGCGGAGTCAGAGTGTCGCTGGAGAATGAACTTATCATCTCCGAAACGGAAACTCTGGACGCAGGAGATCACATATTCCATTCGGGTGAGGTCAGAGACCTCATTCTTTCGACGGACGCAGAGGACATCGAGACAGTCAATGCGCTCAGGGCGACCTTCATGGAAGGAATAATGAGAGCAGTTCTGGGAATGCCGGAAAAGGAGGTGCTCGCTCTCGTCAAGGAGAACAAGAGCAGCATCGATACCGATCTCTCTGTGAGAGAACACAAAAAACTGTCGCCGTCGCTCTATGAGAAGAGCGGGTCGATGATAGATTATTTCACCGTTCCCGGCAAGACGGTAAACGGATACGGAAGCAGCAGACTCACTGTCTGGTCTGTGCGGCGCGCCGAAGCGGCAGCGCTCATAAATGACAGACTGCGTGCACATACGGATCATGTCCTCGCGGAGGACATGTCAGTGCCGGAGATCCCGGCATAAACATATATAAGGAGACTGGATTTGGAATCATTACAACTGGCAAAAGAATTCGCTGAAGCATTCGCTGACAAGGTGGGGCAGGATATCAAGATCCTCAAAGTCGAGGAACTGACGACTCTTGCCGATTACTTCGTACTGGTCACCGGTCAGAGCAACACACAGGTCCGTGCTCTGGCTGACGCGGCGGAAGACCGCCTTACGGAACTCGGCCTTCCTGCGCCGCGCAGGGAAGGGCGCGGCGGCGAGAGCTGGGTCCTGATGGACGCCGGAAGCGTTATCGCTCATGTGTTCACCAGGGAAGCCAGAGAGTACTATCAGCTCGAGAAACTCTGGGCTGATGCGGATATCGTAAAATTTGATGATTCGGAGAATTGATATAGATGGCCTTTTACGATTACAGGAACATAGAGAAGAAGTGGCAGAAGATATGGGACGAAGAGAAGACTTTTGCCGCCAAAGATGACCATACAATGCCGAAATTCTACGGGCTCGTGGAATTCCCGTATCCTTCCGGAGCAGGCCTGCATGTCGGGCACCCCAGGAGCTATACGGCGCTGGATACCGTAGCGAGGAAGAGGAGGATGGAGGGCTACAACGTCCTCTACCCGATGGGCTGGGACGCCTTCGGGCTTCCGACCGAGAACTTCGCGATGCAGAACCACATCCATCCCGAAGTGGTGACGGAGAACAACGTCAAACGATTCAGGGATCAGCTCAAGAGCCTCGGACTCTCGTTCGACTGGGACAGAGAGGTCAACACCACGGATCCTTCCTATTACAAATGGACTCAGTGGATCTTCCTGCAGCTCTATAAGCACGGGCTCGCCTACAAGAAGGAGATGAACGTCAACTACTGCACCGGATGCAAGGTGGTCCTTGCAAACGAAGAGGTGGTCAACGGCGTCTGCGAGAGGTGCGGAAGCCCTGTCGTCCAGAAGACCAAGAGCCAGTGGATGCTGAAGATCACGGCTTATGCCGACAGACTCATAGACGACCTTGATGAAGTCGATTACATCGAGAGAGTCAAGACGCAGCAGAGAAACTGGATAGGACGCTCATACGGCGCGGAAGTGGATTTCACTGCGACTACCGGTGAAAAGATCACGGTCTTCACGACCAGATGCGATACCCTCTTCGGAGCGACTTATATGGTGCTCAGCCCTGAGCATCAGTATGTCAGAAACTGGCTGGAGAGCGGGGTCATACGCAATCCAGATGAGGTGAGGGCATATCAGGACGAAGCTGCCAGAAAGTCCGATTTTGAGCGCACGGAACTCGCTAAGGACAAGACCGGAGTGAGACTGGACGGCGTGGAGGCGATAAATCCCGTCAACGGCAGCAGGATCCCGATATTCATCTCGGACTACGTGCTCGCGAGTTACGGCACGGGAGCCATCATGGCGGTTCCCGCTCACGATACCCGCGACTGGGAGTTCGCAAAGAAGTTCGGACTTCCCATCATCGAAGTGGTAAAGGGCGGAAACGTCCAGGAAGAGGCATTCACCGACTGCGAGACCGGAATCCTGGTCAACTCCGGATTCATGGACGGGATGTCTGTGGAAGACGCAAAGAATGCCATGTATGAATGGCTGGAGAAGAACGGCAAGGGAACCAAGAAGACCAACTTCAAGCTCAGGGACTGGGTATTCAGTCGCCAGCGCTACTGGGGAGAGCCTATACCCATGGTCTACTGCGAGAAGTGCGGATGGCAGCCGATCCCGGAGGATCAGTTACCGCTGCTGCTGCCTGACATCACGGACTTCGAGCCCGGCGAAGACGGAGAGAGTCCGCTTGCCAGACACACTGACTGGGTCAATACCACATGCCCCTGCTGCGGCGGTCCCGCGAAGAGGGAGACGGACACCATGCCACAGTGGGCAGGGTCCAGCTGGTATTTCCTGAGATACATGGATCCGCACAACGACAAAGAGCTCGTAGGCAAGGATGCAATAGATTACTGGGGCCCCGTGGACTGGTACAACGGCGGTATGGAGCACACCACTCTGCACCTGCTCTACAGCCGCTTCTGGCACAAGTTCCTCTATGATATCGGCGTGGTCCCCTACAAGGAGCCTTACGCCAAGAGGACGAGCCACGGAATGATCCTGGGTCTGAATCCGCACAGCTTCGTCAACATGACAAAGGACGAACAGCAGGAGCTCATAAAGGAGTTCGGCAGCGAGGAGAACGCCAAGAAGGCGCTGGTGGAGAAATACGGCGAGATGGCCGAGCACCCCATCGTCAAGATGTCCAAGTCGCTGGGCAACGTGGTGAACCCCGATGACATAGTCAGGGACTACGGTGCGGATACTCTCAGACTGTATGAGATGTTCATCGGGGACTTCGAGCAGGCAGCTCCCTGGTCCACCAGCAGCATAAAGGGCTGCCGCAGATTCATAGAGAAGGTGTGGCAGCTTCAGGATGTCCTGACAGACGGCGATGAGTATTCACCGGAATTCGAGTCGGCTTTCCACCGCACCATCAAGAAGGTCGGGAACGACATAGAGTCCCTGAAGGCAAACACTGCCATCGCCGCTCTGATGTCTCTCGTGAACGATATCGGAAAGAAAGGCACCATCAACAGAGCGGAGTACAGAACACTGCTGATACTCTGCAACCCGTTCATTCCGCATATGACGGAAGAGGCCTTCGAGAGATGCGGGTTCGGAGGGCAGATCTCCCAGCAGAAGTGGCCGGAGTATGACGAAGCCAAGTGCATCGACAACGAGATCGAGATGCCGGTCCAGATCAACGGCAAACTGCGCGGGAGGATCACAGTTCCGTTCGATTCCGACAACGAGACCGTGCTCGCTGCAGCAAAGGCAGATGACAAGGTGGCGCAGGCGGTCGACGGCAAGATGATCGTCAAGGAGATAGTTGTAAAGAACAAACTGGTCAACATCGTGGTCAAATAATGCTTTGATCATCTGACAACACAGCAGCGCGGCGTCTTTCCTGCATCATGCGGGCCAGGACGCCGTTTTCTGCTGTGAAAACCGGTTGACGTAAAGGCGCTGTATGTGCTAGGCTGAAATCGTAAAAGGGAGTAGCTTAACACCCTCAGGTGGTTCCGAAGCCCGTCATCACGACGAGAAACGTCCGGGCCGGAATAGATAGCAAGACTTTTGCTGCATTCGTTTTTTTTGCGGCATAAGTCTTTTTTTATTAGGAGGAAGACCGGAATGGATTATTATACGCTGTCATCAGACAGGGTGCTGGAAGAACTCGGTTCGGATGTTGCAACCGGACTAAATTCAGAAGAGGTCGCAGTCAGAAAAGAGAGATACGGAGAGAACGCCCTGGCGGAGAAACCTCCCAAGACTCTACTGCAGAGGTTCATTGCACAGTTCGCGGATATCCTGATAATCATTCTTCTCATATCGGCTGCGATATCATTCACGGTATCACTGGTCAGCGATGACGAGAGTTTCTTTGAGCCGATACTTATACTGGTGATAGTCATAATCAACGCCTGCATCGGGGTGTTTCAGGAGAGCAAGGCAGAAAAGGCACTGGATGCGCTCAAAAAGATGTCTTCTCCCCACGCGAGAGTGCTCAGAGACGGCGAGGAAAAGATGGTGGACACCAAAGAACTGGTGCCCGGAGACATCATAAGACTGGAAGCCGGCGACTTCGTACCCGCCGACGCAAGGCTCATCCGCGCGTCCAACCTCAAGGTGGAGGAAGCCGCGCTTACGGGAGAATCGCTTCCCGTGGAGAAGGACCCCACAGCAGAGGTCAGAGAGAATGCCCCCCTCGGAGACAGGATAGACATGGTATACAGCGGCTGTTCCGTAAGCTACGGGACCGGTATGGCCGTGGTCACCGCGACCGGAATGGATACCGAGATGGGAAAGATCGCGTCGCTGCTGAACGAAGAGACAGAAGAGGAGACGCCGCTGCAGCAGAAACTGGCTCAGCTCGGCAAGATACTCGGATATATCTGCCTCGCGGCATGCGCTGTCGTCTTTGTCGTCGGTCTGATCGACGGTATGTCGCCTCTGGAGATCTTCATGGTAGCTGTGTCTCTGGCGGTATCGGCTATCCCCGAAGGTCTTCCCGCGATAGTGACGATAGTCCTGTCTATCGGGGTGCAGCGGATGGTGGAGCACAATGCCATCATAAGAAGCCTGCCGGCTGTTGAGACTCTGGGAAGCGCTTCCGTGATCTGTTCGGACAAGACGGGCACGCTGACCCAGAACAGGATGACGCTCACAAGGGCATGGGTGGACGGCAGAGATGAACCGGAGACGATCACTGCCGACAACACCGAAGAGGTGAAGAAACTGCTATTGTACGGTGCGCTCTGCTGCGACGGTTCGGTGGTGTTTCTGGAGGACGGAGAGAAACACATAGGCGACCCGACAGAGACCTGCATAGTCCTCGCCGCGCACAGGAACGGGATGCCGAAGGAACAGATAAACAGAGAGTATCCCAGAGTGGCTGAACTGCCGTTCGATTCCGACAGAAAGATGATGACTACGGTCAATATGATCGGAGGAGAACCGGTAGCGATAGTCAAAGGCGCATTCGATATGATCGCACAGAGATGTATTTCCGGAGATCTGGAAAAGGCAGCGGCAGTGAACAGGTCAATGGGAGAAGATGCCTTGAGAGTTATCACGGTTGCATACAGAAAACTGGATTCAGTCCCGGAAGATACGAAACCGGAGGATATCGAGAAGGAACTGACGCTTCTCGGACTGGTCGGAATGATAGACCCGCCCAGACCGGAGGTAAAGGATGCGGTCAGCCTTTGCAGGCAGGCAGGCATAAAACCCGTTATGATCACGGGAGATCACGTCATCACTGCGTCGGCGATAGCAAGAGAACTCGGTATCCTGACAGACGGGGATGAGGCGGTGACCGGTGTCGAAGTGGACGCCATGAGCGATGACGAGCTCCTGCGGAAGGTGAGGCACATCGACGTATACGCCAGAGTCACTCCGGAGAATAAGATAAGGATAGTCAAGACCTGGCAGAAACTCGGAGAGGTCGCCGCGATGACCGGTGACGGGGTAAATGACGCGCCGGCCCTAAAGGCTGCGGATATCGGGTGCGCGATGGGCATCACCGGCACCGACGTAGCCAAGGGAGTCGCGGACATGACCCTTACCGACGACAATTTTGCAACTATAGTGGAGGCGGTCAGACAGGGACGCGGAATATTCGACAACATACGCAAGGTCGTCGGATACCTAATAGGCACTAACATCGGAGAGATACTCGTGGTGTTCCTGGCGATGCTCATCTGGAGAGAAGCGCCGCTGCTCTCGATGCAGCTCCTGTGGCTGAATCTTCTGACCGACAGCCTGCCGGCTATTTCCCTTGGAATGGAACCGGTGGACGAGGACGTTATGGAGAAGAGCCCCAAGAAACGCACGGAAGGGATATTCTCAGGCGGTTTCGGCGTCAAGGTGATACTGCAGGGGATCTATTTCGGAGCGGTCTCGCTGTTCGCTTTCTGGCTCGGCAAGAGAGCCACCGGAGAGGTATCAGGAGGACAGACACTGTGCTTTATGACGATGGCAGTAGCTGAAATAGTACAGAGCTTCAATATGAGGAGCCATCACTCGCTGTTCCACGGGAACCCATTCGCAAACAAAATGCTTGATCTGTCGGCGTTCCTTTCCATAGGACTGACAGCGCTCGTGCTGTTTACTCCTCTGAGAACGCTGTTTGAACTGGATATAATGCCATGGACCTGTTATCTGTACGGCGCAGGTCTGGCGCTGCTCTCCGTTCCGATCATGGAGACGGCAAAGGCTTTGGGACTGGAAAAGAACTGAAAGAAGCAGGATCCCATCCGTCAGTCATTTTTCTTGACAGCCAAAGGATGCGCGTTTATAATGTCAAGGTACGAAATTCCTAGGCAAGGGAGGGATAAAAGTGTCGGAAGTCAGAGTCAAGGAGAACGAGAGTCTGGACAGCGCGCTCCGCAGGTTTAAGCGTCAGTGTGCACGTTCGGGGATCCTTGCCGAGGTTCGCAAGCGCGAGCATTACGAGAAGCCTTCTGTCCGCCGTAAGAAGAAGGCGGAAGCTGCCCGCAAGCGCAAGTTCAAATAAGGATACTGACTAAGGGCGTTGCGAGCAACGCCCTTTTAACATATTCAAGGAGAGAAGAATGGGAGCTAGATTCGGTCCTGCGGGAAACTCAAACAGCTTTACTGATGCCGGCTTCAAGAGCACTCTGGATGCCCCGGCGTTCTGCGCTTCGATGGGACTGGATGCGTATGAGTACCAGTGCGGCCTCGGAGTGAGGGTAAAGCAGGATATGGCTGAGAAACTGCGGCTGAAAGCACTCGAGAACGGAGTACAGATGAGCCTGCACGCGCCTTATTACATCTCTCTTTCCTCGCTGGAAGAGGAAAAGAGAAAGGGCAGCGCAAGGTATTTCCTGGAGAGCGCGCAGGCTGTGAAGGGAATGGGAGGCGCCAGATTCGTGGTGCATTCCGGTTCCTGCGGCAAACAGACGAGAGAACAGGCACTGGCGCTTGCTGTCGAGACCTTAAGATACTGTATCGCCGAGCTGGATGCTGCCGGTTTTACAGACGTCACGGTATGCCCCGAAACGATGGGAAAGATAGGTCAGCTCGGAACTCTGGAAGAGGTGCTGGAACTGTGCTCAGTGGACGAAAGGATCCTTCCGTGCATAGATTTCGGTCATCTGAACGCCAGAACGATGGGCGGCATAAAGGGCAGGGAGGATTATGAGTTCATACTCGACGCCATGGCGGACAGGCTAGGCACTGAACGGGCGTCCGCGTTCCATTCCCATTTCTCGAAGATAGAGTACACGACAGGAGGAGAGAAGAGACACCTGACATTTGAGGATACGGTCTTCGGACCGGAGCCGCGGCCGCTGATGAGGCTCATAGCGGAGAGAGGCTGGAGCCCGACGTTCATCTGTGAATCTGACGGCACTCAGGCGGAAGATGCCCGGACACTGAAAAGAATATATACGGAGGAACTTGAAAGACTATGAGCAGGATAGAAAAACTGATCGCGAAGCTCCCGGAGAACTGTGACGGAGCGATAATATTCTCCATGACGAACAGGGGATATCTGACGGAGTTCATGTCATCCGACGGAACGCTGCTGGTGTTCCGCGACGGAGCGGTGTTCATCACCGACTCCAGATACATCGAGATCGCCAGAAAGACGGTGAAAGGCGCTGATGTCGTGCTTCAGGACAAACTGGCGGAGCAGGTGGCGGAGATCTGCAGGGATCACGGCGCAAAGGAACTGATGGTCGAACAGGAGCTTACTCTGGCGCAGTTCAGGATGTTCAGGGACGGCTTGGCCGGTGTCACTCTGCTGGACGGACCGGAGCTTTCGGACACTATCAGGGAGCTAAGGGCGATCAAGGAACCCAAGGAGATCGAACTGATCTGCGGCGCCCAGGAGATAACGGATAAAGCTTTTCTGGAGATCCTCAACTTCATCAGGCCCGGCGTGACCGAGAAGCAGGTGGCGGCAGAACTGGAGTACTGCATGAGAAAGCTCGGAGCGGACGGCCTCGCTTTCGGATCAATAGTGGCATCCGGCGAGAACGGATCCATGCCGCATGCTGTTCCCGGTGACAGGAAGATCAGAAAAGGCGACCTGGTCACCATGGATTTCGGCGCCAAACTCGGGGGATACTGCTCCGATATGACCAGAACGGTAGCCGTGGGAAAGATCAAGGAGGAGCAGCTGAAGATCTACAACACGGTCCTTGAAGCTCATCTTTCCGCGATGGCTGCGGCGAAACCCGGATGTTCCGGGAAAGCGCTGGATGCCATAGCAAGGGAAGTCATAGATGCGGCGGGATATGCAGGCTGTTTCGGGCATTCACTGGGACACTCCCTCGGCCTTGACATCCATGAGACGCCCATGTGCACTCCGGCAAGGGATTACACGCTCCCCGCGGGGACCGTGATGACCATAGAGCCCGGCATCTATGTGGAAGGCAAGTGGGGCGTCAGGATAGAGAACATGATCCTCATCACGGAGGACGGCTACAGGAACCTCACAGGAAGCGAGAGGGCGCTCATAACGCTCGACTGAAGCCGTCAACTTGTGTTTTGAGGACCCATACAATAGAATTAAGGGTGGACCGGACGCCGGCCCGGCAGCAGCGCACAGGTTCGGAGGATGGGATGTTCGAAGAGTTTCTGGGCAATGAAGAACTGAAAAAAGAGATCTCAGCCCGCCTTGAGTCGGACAGTTTTCCGCATGCGGTGTCATTCTCCGGAGACGAAGGGACCGGGTGTGACTTCTTTGCCAGGCTCGTGTCCGCCGAATACCTGAACGACTGCAACGGGCTAGTGATGAGAAACGTCCATCCCGATTTCGTCTCTGTTCAGGGAAGCGGTTCTTCCGGACAGGTATCCGTATCAGATGTGAGAGATGCCCTCTACGAGATGAACAAGGCTGCAGTCATGACAGACGGCAGACGCGTGCTCCATATCAGGGAAGCGGAGAACCTCAACGCATATTCGGCAAATGCCCTGCTCAAGATGATGGAGGAGCCCCCGGAAGGCGTGATATTCATCCTTACGGTGAGACGCCAGGATGATCTGATGCCCACGATCCGCTCCCGTGTTGTGGAATACAGGATCAGACCTCTTGAGACAGAGCTGTGCGCCGGTGAAGCGGTCAGAAGACTGCCGGAGCTGGACAGAGAGAAGGCGGAGAGCCTTTCCGAACTGTTCGGCGGAAGGCTCGGACTTGTTCTGAGAGCCGCCGGGGACCGGAAGTACTCTTTCTGCGTGCAGACTGCGGAGAAATTGATAGAAGCCGCTTACGATAAAAACAGATACGGGATGATGGCGGCGCTTGCGGCGGCGGAGAACAGAGACCAGCTGTCGCTGATTTTCAGGATCGCGCTGTCCGGCATTGCCCGCAAAGTGAAGAAAGATCCCGGGAACGCTGATCTCTCGGGTCACATATATGAATGCGTCTCAGATGCCCTGGAACAGACGGATGCATTCGTCAACGCAAAGACAGCGGCTGCGGTGCTTGCCGCAAGGATCGCTGAGAGGTAGAAATGGCAAGGATAGTAGGAGTTAAATTCAGAGGCGCCGGGAAGAGCTATTATTTCGATCCCGGTGAAGAGACATACAAAAGGGGAGACAAGGTCATAGTCGAGACTGCCAGAGGCATGGAGCTCGGTGATGTATCGTTCCCGCCCTGCGAGATAGATGACAGCAAGGTCAGGGACGATCTCAAGCCGGTCATCAGGAGAGCAAATAAAGATGACGAGGCCGTGTTCCAAGAGAATCTCATTGACGAGAAGAGGGCCTATAACATCTGCCTCGACAAGATAAGGGTCCATGAGCTGGACATGAACCTTATCGGAGTGCAGTACACCTTCGACAGGAAGAAGATCACCTTCTATTTCACGGCGGATCAGAGAGTGGACTTCCGTGAACTGGTCAAGGATCTCGCCTCGGTATTCCATACCAGGATCGAGCTCAGGCAGATAGGCATCCGCGACGAGTGCAGGATGCTCGGCGGAGTAGGTGTGTGCGGGCGTGAGTTCTGCTGCAGCGGATTCCTTCCGGATTTCCAGACAGTCACGATAAAAATGGCAAAGGAGCAGGGCAAGACCCTTTCTCCCACCAAGATCTCCGGATCCTGCGGAAGGCTCATGTGCTGCCTGAAATACGAGCAGGACATGTATGATGAACTCGTCAAGCTGACTCCTTCCAACGGAACTAAAGTCAGCACCCCTGACGGGACGGGAGTGGTGGTCGATGCCAACGTGCTGATGGGAAACGCAAAGGTGAGACTCGACGGAAGCGAGGCGGTGAGGTCCTATTCCAGTTCATCGCTGAAAAGACTGTCCGGATGGAAGAACGGAAAAGACGCGGAAGAAACAGTGGATCCCGAGTTGGCGGATTTATCTTGATTTGTGTTCCGTGTATGCTATTATAGTTTCAGCCAATCGATTATAAGGAGGATTCAAATATGCCCTATGTTATCAGTGATGATTGTGTAAACTGCGGCGCTTGCGCAGCCGGATGCCCGGTCGGAGCCATCTCCGAGGGTGACGGAAAGCATGTCATCGATCCTGAACTCTGCGTCGAGTGCGGTGCCTGCGAGGCCACCTGCCCGGTCGGCGCTCCTCATCAGGAGTGATCTAAAACACAAGAAAGCGGCGGGCACATCCGTGTCCGCCCTGTTTCTTTAAGGGGAAAAATTATGACTGATTCCTATCTTCTGCACAACGGGACCAGAGTGTATACCGACAGCAGTGAGAGGCCTTCCATGGCTTCGTTCATGCTGGCGTATTTCGCTGACCTGAAGGGAAGCAGGAAGGTCCTGGACATGTGTTCCGGAAGCGGCGCTGTCTCTTTCTGGAATTACGACAGGGGATTCAGAGGGAAGACGGTCATGGTGGATATAAGACAGGATCAGCTTGCGCTTGCGGAAAGGACAGCGTCAGAGAATGGGTTCGATGTCGCGGCAGTATGCTGCGATGCCGCCTCTTTCCGGAGCGATGAGCGATTCGATGCGGTCATATGCAATCCGCCGTTCTTTGACGAACAGGATAAAAGCGCGGACCCTGACAGAAATGCCGTCAGGCATGAGAACGGACTGGATCCCGATGCGCTCTTCTCCGCTGCGGCGCTTAACCTGAAACAGAGAGGGCATCTGTATTTCTGCCATGTTCCGGACCGGCTTGCAGATCTGTTCGAGAGCCTCAGGAACAGCGGATTCGAGCCGAAGACGGTGCGATTCTGCAGGCACAGCGCCGGCAGACTGCCTTTTCTGGTGCTTGTGGACGCGATATACAAGGGCGGAAAGAAACTGACGGTGCTGCCCGATCTGTGCGTCCTGAACGAAAAAGGCGGTTATACGGATGAGATGATGGATATCTGCGAGGAGGACTTCGTTTGAATAATCTGCCTGGAAAACTCTATGTGGTAGCCACACCTATAGGCAATCTCAGCGACCTCTCCCCGAGAGCCGCCGAGACTCTGAACTCGGTGGATTTCATAGCGGCTGAAGACACCAGAGTGACTGCGAAGATCCTCAATCACATCGGTGTGAAAAAGAGTCTCGTCAGCTGTCAGAAGTATAACGAGCGCGAGAGATCGGAACAGATAGTCGCAAGGATCCTGGCGGGCGAGAATGCCGCTTTCTGCTCGGATGCGGGAACTCCTGTCATCAGCGATCCCGGCGGAACACTGGTCGCAAAGGCGCTCGATGAAGGGATAACAGTCGTGCCCGTATCCGGACCGTCTGCCGTCGTTTCCGCTCTTTCCGTCTGCGGCCTCAGGTGCGAGAGATTCTGTTTTGAGGGATTTCTGCCGACACCCAAGGGGGGAAGGAAAGAGCGCCTGGAGGAACTGAGGCAGGAAAAGAGGACCATGGTCTTCTACGAAGCCCCGCATAAGCTTCAGAGGACACTGAAGGATATGCTCGAGACCTTCGGCGACAGGCCGGTGACCATCTGCAGAGAGATGACAAAGCTGCATGAAGAGATCTGGAGGACCGGTCTCAGGCAGGCTAGGGAATACTATGACGAAAACCCTCCGCGGGGTGAGTTCGTTCTGGTGATCTCCGGGTATGAGGGACCGGAAAACGGCGGGACCACGCTGGAAGATGCCGCGAGACTGGCCGCTGATTACATGGAAGAGGGGATGTCCGCTTCCGATGCGGCGAAGAGAGCGGCAAAGGAGACGGGGTTCTCCAGGAGCGAGATATACAGAGCTGCGGGAGGAAAGAAAGAGTGAAGAGACTGCTGCTTATTTCTGATTCGCACGGCATGAGGGAACAGTTCGAGGAGATCTGCACTCTTCATCCCGAGGCGTATAAGATCATATTTCTCGGAGACGGCGCAGCTGAATTCGAGAAGATAAAGGCGGATCATCCCGAATGGCCGCTCATAGGCGTCAGAGGGAACAACGATTTCGGTTCCCAGCTGCCGTACGACAATGTCATAGTCGTCGACAGCTGGAGGATATTCCTGACGCACGGGCATCACTACGGCGTCCGGGCAGGAGTGGGTGGACTCACGGGAGAGGCGCTGGATCACGGATGCAACGCGGCGTTCTTCGGGCACACTCATCAGCAGTTCAACAGTACCGAGAACGGTGTTATCGCTGTCAATCCGGGAGCAGTGTTCACATATCCGCAGTCGAAATACGCGATGGTGGATATCCTGGATGACGGGAAGATGGTGGTCAATCTCACCGAACTCAAGAACGGCAGACGCAACGAGAGTAGGCTGGCGTCGTTCTTCAAGTCATTCTGACACGGATCTATACAGTCAAGGCGCCTTGCGGCGCCTTTTTTTTGCACAAAAAGAGCCGCGGTGCGCGGCTCTTGATACCGGTATCGTATGGTCACTCGCAGAATCCCATCACCACTATGCCGGCCAGGGTGAAGAGAAGCGCGATGTAATGGCGTTTCGAGAGACGTTCCTTCAGGAATACCGCCGCCCACACACAGGACAGTACGCAGTAGGAACTGATGATCGGAGCAGAGGTGACCGGGTTGTCGTTGAGAGCCTTAACATAGGCTGCCTGCCCGGCGGTCTCGCAGAGGGCGCCGGAGAGCATCGGAAGTCCCTGATCCAGCGAGAATCTGGCTTTTCTGATGCAGAACAGATATATGAGTATCACCACTGCGCAGGCGAACCAGGTCAGTTCATATGCGCAGTTGGCGGAGTCCTCATCCATGCTGACTAGTATGGCGCTGTCGGCAAAGGTGCCGAGAGTGTCCAGCAGGCAGTAGAGGATAGGGAGGATGAACGCCCTGATGTCCTTTTTATAGCTGCGTCCGGAGAGCTCCTGGCGTTTCATCCTTGACTCGTCGTCCTCTTTGGATTCTGCAACTCCGAGAAGGAAGACTCCCGCGGTCACCAGGATTATTCCGAGAGCCTGAAGAGCATCGACGGCTTCATGAAGAAAAATGAGGCAGAGGACAGCTGAGAAGGCTCCGGAGCAGTTGCAGATGGGTGATGAGACAGACAGTTCTATGTACCGGAGCCCAAGATAGCCTATGACCATGGACAGGATATATAGGGCGGAAGCCGGAAGATAGTGTATCAGATCAGATAAAGTGACGGTCGCTTTTCCAGTGAGTATCATGGCAAGAGCATGAAAGCCCATCACGAATCCGACAACGACGGAGATCTTGAGGTGCGAATCCAGATCGCCCTCTTTAGCTCCTACCTTGGTGAAGATGTCGGATCCGCTCCAGAAAAGAAGCGCTAACAGAGACATAACGAACCACATTTGTTTGACCGCCTGTAATATAATTGCTTTGGAATGATCAACAGAATTGATATTACAGGAAACAGGTCCCGAGTTCAAGTTGGACGGGACCTTTGCGATACGGAGGTACGTCTTTGAAAACAAAAGTCAAGAATGCGACATATGACGAAGTTATGGCGCTTCCGAGACAGCCGCACAAACTGCCGCAGAAGCCGGGAATGCTGTTCAGGACGCTCATGAGAGTGCTGGGAGCTCCGGATCTGAAACAGACGGGCTTCACGTTTACCGAGAAGGATATGGAGCGGGCCGGCGACGGGCCGTGGCTGATCCTCATGAACCACTCCGCTTTCATAGATCTCGAGATCGCCGCAAGGATACTTTACCCGCGTCCTTACTGCATCATCTGCACTTCCGACGGATTTGTCGGAAAGGACTGGCTGATGAGAAAACTCGGCTGCATCCCGACTCAGAAGTTCGTCAGCGACATCACTCTTATACGCGATATGCAGTATACCGTCGACGAGCTCAGGACCAGCATACTGATGTACCCGGAGGCGAGCTATTCGTTCGACGGGACTGCGACTCCGCTTCCAAGAGGTCTCGGAGTTCTCGTCAAGAGGCTCGGAGTCCCCGTGGTCATGATAAAGACGGAAGGCGCTTTCGCGAGAGATCCTCTCTACAACTGCCTGCAGAAGAGAAAGGTCAAAGTCTCCGCTGAGGTCAGCTGTCTGCTGGACAGGGAGCAGATATCGGAGCTCGGGCGCAAAGATATAGAAGCGGTGCTGGACGAAGCGTTCACGTTCGACAATTTCGCCTGGCAGAGAGACAACAAAGTCTCCATAGTTGAGCCCTTCCGCGCCGACGGCCTGGAGCGGATAATGTTCAAATGCCCTCACTGCGGAGCAGAAGGTGAGACGAAAGGCGAGGGAACGGTCCTCAGATGCGCGCACTGCGGCAAGGAATGGTCCATGGACGAGTTCGGACAGATGCACGCGTTGGAAGGCGAGACGGAGTTCTCTCATGTTCCGGACTGGTATGCGTGGGAGAGAGAGGAGGTCCGCAGGTCGCTCCTGGACGGGACGTATCTCCTGGATACGGACGTCAGTATCGGGATGATGGTGGACCACAAGTACATCTATATGGTCGGAGACGGCCATCTGACGCACGATGTGAACGGATTCAGGCTTACAGGCTGTGACGGGAAACTGAACTACGAGCAGAGACCTCTTGAGTCGTACAGCCTGTATTCGGATTATTTCTGGTATGAGATCGGCGACGTGATATGCATCGGAAACAAAGACTGCCTATATTACTGCTTCCCGAAGAAAGACGGAGTGGTGGCTAAGACCAGGATAGCGGCAGAGGAACTGTACAGGATCTGTGACCCAAAGAACCGCAGATAACGATAACAGCATATAAAAGCGGAGAGCATGGGCTCTCCGCTTTGCCGTTATAGGTGATCTCAGTTTATTCTGCTGCCCAGAGTCCGTGGAGGTTGCAGTATGCAACGCAGGTGACGACTTCGTCTTCCGGAAGGACGGCGAATCTCACCACGGGATCGCTGCCGGGCACGAGAAGCTTGCGCTGGTTGCCTGTGGTGGTCTGGAGAGCTACCCACTTGATGTAGTGCTCTTCCAGCATCGGATGGGCGACTGAACCGACTGTTACGGTGACGACATCGCCTTCCCGTGTCACGACGGGGACATGCTTTTCAACAGCGGCGTCGGTGGTGCCGGGGACGATCTCTTCCATCGGTTTTCCGCAGCACATAACATCGCAGCCGGGATGCTCTGCGTAGGCGATGATGTTTCCGCACATCGGGCATCTGTAGAATTTCATGTGTCTCTCCTTTGTCTTATCTGTACTGCGCGATAAGGGAAAGCAGCTCCGCTTTTTCCCTGTATCCTGATACGCGGTTTATTTCTTTCCCGTCCTTGAAAAAAACGAGTGTCGGGATGAACTGGATGCCGTATCTGACGGCAAGCTCTCTCTCCTCGTCCACGTTGACTTTTCCGAGGGAAAGATCTGTTTCGCTGACGATCTCCTCGAGGATCGGGGCGATCATCTTGCAGGGGCCGCACCATGTGGCCCAGAAATCGACCACGGTGAGCTCGGGAGAGCTCACGGCGCTCTCAAAGTTCTGAACAGTTAGGACCTTTTCCATTTTTTGCTCCCTGAACCGATCAGCCTTCGCCGACCACTTCGAAATATGCCTGGGGATGAGCGCAGACGGGGCAGACCTGAGGGGCTTCTGTGCCAACATGGATGTGTCCGCAGTTGCGGCACTTCCAGATGACTACTCCGTCTTTCTTGAAGACTTTTCCGTCTTCCAGATCCTTCAGGAGCGCGAGATAGCGCTTCTCATGCTCTTTCTCTATTGCGCCGACGCCTGCGAAGCGGGCGGCGATATCGTCGAATCCCTCTTCCTTCGCTTCGTTGGCAAAACGGACATACATGTCTGTCCATTCCTCGTTCTCGCCTGCGGCTGCAGCCTTGAGGTTCTCAGCTGTCGTGCCGATTCCGCCGAGGTACTTGAACCAAAGTTCTGCGTGCTCTTTTTCGTTAGCGGCTGTCTCGGTGAATACGGCAGAGATCTGCTCATATCCTTCCTTCTTGGCCTTGGATGCAAAATAGGTGTACTTGTTCCTGGCCTGGCTCTCTCCGGCAAATGCTGCCTGGAGGTTCTTCTCGGTCTTGCTTCCCTTGAGTTCCATTAGTATTCTCCTTTTTAATATGATAGGCTCACGCCCTGTTAACTCGGTTACGACATTCGGGGCACAGGTGTTCGGCCACGATATCCGCTTTTGTAAGGGTGTCTCCGGCGATGCGGCGAAGCTCATCCATTATCGCCGTGTCTTCTATATCCTCGATCTTACCGCATTCCGAGCATATGAGATGTCCGTGTGGATGCGGCGTGCAGTCGTAAACGGAAGAGCCGTCTGAAAGGACCAGTCTTCCGATCTCTCCTTCGTCGAAGAGCCTGCCTAGATCACGGTATACCGTTCCGAGCGAGATGTTGGGGATCTGTTCCTTTGCGCGCTCAAATACCTGAGCCGCGGTCATGTGGCCCCGGGATCCTCTGAGTATCTGCAGGACCAGTTCCTTCTGTCTGCTCATTGTGACCCTCAAATCAGTAATCATTCCTAATACTAATGATACTCTGTTCTGATATAATATTCAATGAGACGGGGCATGTGTTTTGCGCGCATGCCCCGGAAGAAAAGACCGAGGAGGACCGTGCGATGCCGGAGTATAACGGGATAGATCCTTCCTGTCCGTTTGACGCGTCCGAATATGCTTCAAGGCCGGCCCCCGGGACGGCTAAGGGAAGAGTGGACGTCAGGTGGATACTGGCTGAAGCAGACGGGTATTACGCGAAGAACGACCCGGCAGGAGCGGAAAAGATGCTGGAGGAGCAGCTGAGCACAGCGGAGGAACTGAATGACCGGGAAGGAAAACTCGGCATCCTGAACGAACTTCTGGGGTGTTACAGGAAGACCGGCAACGCGGAAGCAGGTCTCAGGACTGCAGGCGAGAGCACGAAGCTCGTCAGCGGGCTCGGAATGGAAGGGACCGTTACGGCAGGAACGGTGTATCTCAATGCAGCCACCACCATGCGTGAGTTCGGAAGGGCGGAGGACGCGGTCAGATACTACGATACCGCCGCAAGGGCATACGCAGCCAATCTCGATCCGGGAGATTACAGATTCGCCGGGCTGTACAACAACTACGCGGCCTGCATGGAAGCCTGCGGAGATCACAGGTCGGCGGAAGATTATTATAAGCGCGCTCTCGCTGTGATAAGCAGACTCAGAGACTGTGCGCTGGAGGAAGCGGTCACATGCGTCAATCTGGCGTGCATGTACGGAGATCTCGACAGCGAGGATGAGAGGATAGAGGAATACCTGATGAGGGCCAGAAGGCTCTTCGACAGAGAGGATGTCCCCAGAGACGGCTACTACGCGTTCAACGCCATGAAATGCGTCGACGCCTTCTCTCATTTCGGATTCTTCAGGGACGCAAAGGAACTCAGGCTCAGGGCAGAGGAGATATATGGAATACTACAGAAAAGCTAAGATGCTGTTCCTCTCGAAGGGAAGAAGCGCGATAACGGAGTTCTTCCCGTATGCCGACGACCGTCTGGCCGCAGGTCTGGTGGGGCAGGGCAGCGAGTGTTTCGGATATGACGACGGGATCTCCGCCGACCATGATTTCGTCCCGGGTTTCTGCATATGGCTCAGCGACGAAGACTATGCGCGGTACGGCAGCACACTGCAGGACGTGTACGATTCGCTTATTGCGGAGGAGTACCCGGATTCCGTGAACATGAAGACCAGCGCGGGAGCGATAAAGCGCAGAGGCGTGTTCTCCGTGGACGGGTTCTATGAGAGTCTCATAGGCTGCCCGGGAGTCCCGCAGAACAACATGGTCTACATGGCAATTCCTCAGTACGCGCTGGCTGAAGCCACTAACGGATGGGTGTTCGAGGATGAGAGCGGCGAGTTCAGCGCGATAAGAAGAGAACTGCTCAAGGGATATCCGGAGGATGTCAGGAAGGCAAAGCTCGCGTCGTCGCTTCTGCTGATGGCTCAGAGCGGGCAGTACAATTTCCAGCGGTGCGTGAATCACGGAGAGGAGTCCGCGGCCGTGCTGGCGCTCTCCACATTTGTCAGAGAGAGCATAAAGGCCGCTTTTCTGCTGGAGCACAGTTATGCTCCGTATTATAAATGGGCTTTCCGCAGACTGAGGGAACTGCCCGGTATGAACATGCTGGACGCGTCGCTGGAGTACATCCTTCTCGGAAGCAACGAGGGGAGAGGGGTCGTTCAGAAGATCCGCGCAGTGGAGCGGGTGGCATCCTATTTCACGTCCCGTCTGCGCGACGAGGGACTGTCGTCTTCCGAAAGTGATTACCTTGAGCCGCACGCTTATGAGGTCAGGGAGAAGATCGGAGACAGCGCCATCAGGAACACGTCCATCTTCTCTGAATAACGCAGAAACAGAAAAGCACGGCGAACCGACTATCGCCGTGCTTTGATATTAATTATTCTGAATGGTCTATGAGTTTATCAGGTCGCTGAGTTTCTTGCCGAAGAAATAATCGTGGGTGATCCTGTCGTATTCAGCCCACAGAGGGAGAGACCTGCATTCCGCTGCCCTGGGGCACGGCTCCGAACCTGCGGCGAGGCACGCCACCGGCGCGAGAGGGCCTTCTGTCAGTTCCAGGATCTCTCCGACGCTGTATTCATCTGGCTTCCTGCAGAGTCGGTAACCGCCGCCCTTGCCGCTGGCGCCGGAAATGAGGCCACCTTTTACAAGATCCTTTACTATGATCTCTAGATACTTTTTGGATATTCCTTCTCTGGAGGCTATGTCCTTCAACGGAATATAACTGCCGTTATCGTATTCCGCGAGATCCGACATCACTCTTACTGCGTATCTGCCCCTGGTAGATATCATAGACTGTTCCCTCCATGTTTTGCTTTTGCCTATTATACCGCAGGGTAAATAGGTGAATCAAGACCAATTACCTATTGACATAGTAGGCGAATAGCGGGTATCATTTATCACAGAGAATAACTAAACAGCAAGGAGAAAAAAGACGTGATATATGCTGATAATGCTGCAACGACAAAGATGAGCGAGGCAGCCATCAGGGAACTGGTAGCAGTCAATGAGAACACTTTCGGAAATCCCTCGACGCTTTACAGCATAGGGCAGAGCGCCAAGGAAGTTCTGGAGAAGGCGAGAGAGAGAGTTGCCGCCGTCATCGGGGCTGAGCCTAATGAGATATATTTCACCTCAGGCGGTAGCGAAGCGGACAATCAGGCTATAATATCCGCTGCCGAGAACGGCAGAAAAAGCGGAAAGATGCATATCGTGTCGACCGCTTTCGAACACCATGCGGTACTTCACACGCTTGAGAAGCTGAGGAAGGAAGGTTTCGATATCACGCTTCTTGATGTTCATGAGAACGGGATCGTGATACCTTCCGAAGTCGAGGAAGCGATAAAGGACGACACCTGTCTTGTCACGGTCATGTTTGCGAACAATGAGATAGGAACGATACAGCCGATAAGTGAGATAGGCGAGATCTGCAGAAGGAAGGGAGTACCTTTCCATACCGACGCAGTACAGGCTATGGGACATACCGCGGTCAATGTGAACGACCTCAAGGTCGATATGCTTTCCGCATCGGCTCACAAGTTCCACGGCCCCAAGGGAGTGGGATTCCTCTACGCCAGAAAAGGCATGAGGCTTACGAACCTCATAGAAGGCGGCGAGCAGGAGAGAGGAAAGAGAGCGGGAACAGAGAATGTCCCCGGGATCGCGGCCATGGCAGTGGCTCTTGAAGAGGCTGTCGGCAACATGCAGGAATACGCGGACCGACTGACCCCGATAAGAGACAGGATCATTGACGGGTTAAGCAGGATCCCTCATTCAGCCCTCAACGGCGATGCAGTCAGGAGACTTCCCGGCAACATCAATTTCTGTTTTGAAGGCATAGAAGGAGAATCGCTTCTCCTGCTGCTGGATGACAGAGGGATACAGGCTTCTTCCGGCAGCGCCTGTACATCCGGGTCGCTGGATCCCAGCCATGTGCTTCTGGCGATTGGAAGGGTCCACGACGTTGCGCACGGTTCTCTGAGACTGAGCATCGGAGAGGACATAACGGAAGAGGATGCGGACTATATAGTCAAGTCTGTCGGCGAAGTAGTCGATTATCTCAGAAGCTTCTCCCCGGTGTGGAGAGACCTGATGAACGGAAAAGCGCAGTTTATACTTTGAGAAGGAGAAAATAAAATGGCACTCTACAGTGAAAAGGTGATGGATCATTTCAGGAATCCCCGCAATGTCGGAGTGATAGAAGACGCCAACGGCATCGGAGAGGTCGGGAACGCGAAATGCGGCGACATCATGAAGATGTACCTGAAGATAGAAGATGATATCATCAAGGACGTAAAGTTCGAGACGTTCGGATGCGGAAGCGCTATCGCTTCCAGTTCCATGGCGACCGAGCTTATCAAGGGAAAACCGGTAGCGGATGCAATGAAACTGACGAATAAAGCCGTCACAGAAGCGCTCGACGGTCTGCCGGCCTATAAGCTGCACTGTTC
>JAFYZY010000190.1 GCA_017548485.1 Oscillospiraceae bacterium
CTGGCGGAGCTGGCTGAGTTTCAGGCGGACATGTTCACTACGGTGTTCATAGGCAACTCCTCGACTAATGAGATAAACGGGAAAATGGTGACTCCCAGGGGATACAGGAATGAGTGAGAAGATCTGCATATTTGCAGGGACGACGGAAGGCAGGAAACTGGCCGAGATGCTCAGGGACAGAGCTGAGCTAATCGTGTGTGTAGCCACTGAATACGGCGAAGTAGTTCTCGAAGGGATCGACGGCATCGACGTCCGCACCGGAAGGATGGACGAAGACGGGATGGCTGATCTCTTCTCCAGAGAAAGATTCAGCCGTGTCATAGACGCCACGCATCCATACGCTGATGTGGTAACGCAGAACATAGCCGCCGCGGCAGAGAAGACCGGAACGCCGGTGATCAGGATACTGCGGGCAGGAGAGAACCACACGGAAGGAGCCGTATATGTGGATTCCGCGGCGGAAGCTGCGGAGTATCTGAAAAAGCATGACGGCAATGTCCTGATAACCACAGGAGCGAAGGAACTGTCAGAATTCTCCGGTCTGGACATGTCCAGGGTATGGGCGAGAGTCCTTCCGACAGCCTCTTCTCTTGAGTCCTGTCTCGAAGCCGGAGTGCCGACACCGCATATAATAGCCGCACAGGGTCCGTTTTCCAGGGACATGAACGCGGCTCAGCTGAGGATGATCTCAGCTGACTATATGGTGACCAAAGCTTCCGGCAGAAGCGGAGGGTTCGACGAGAAGATCGAAGCCGCGGCAGAGACCGGTGCAGTGCCCGTGATAATAGGTCAGCCTTCCCAGGTCAGCGGAATGACGCTGGACGACGCGGTCGCTGAGCTGGACAGGGAACTCGGACTTCCGAAGAGAAAGGTATATGTCGTAGGCATAGGCCCGGGCAGCAGAGAGATGCTGACTCCGGAAGCCAGAGAAGCACTTGAGAACTGCGATGCTGTCATAGGGGCGTCTTCCGTCACCGAGATGACGGGGACCGGAAAGCCCGTGTTCCGTGAGTATCTGCCCTCAGGTATACGCAGGGTGCTGGACGAGAATCCGTCGGTGCGCTGCGCCGCAGTCGCGATGCGCGGAGATACAGGATTCTTCAGCGGCGCAAAAAACCTGACCGAGGCACTCGACGGATATGATGTCAAGGTGATCCCGGGGATATCATCGGTAGCGCTTCTGGCTGCAAGACTGGGCGTCAGCTGGGACGGAGCTGAACTGGTCAGCATGCACGGCAGGGATCAGAACATCGCCGTGCTGGCGGGACGTTCGGAAAGACTATTCGTGCTGTGCGGAGGAGAAAACACGCCTCAGGCTGTCTGCGAAAGGCTTGAAAAGTACGGATACGGAGATCTTGACGCCACAGTAGGAGAAAAGCTTTCATATGCTGACGAAAAGATAACAAAAGGCCGGGTGTCTGAACTTGCGGAGATGCAGTTCGGAACACTTTCAGTGCTTTATATAGAGAATCCCGGTGCGCTGCAGCGTGTGAGGACCGGCATCCCGGACGGCGAGTTCGAACGTTCCGATGTCCCCATGACCAAATCGGAGATAAGAGCCGTTTCCATGTCAAAACTGGAGATCGGCAGCGATTCCGTGGTGTGGGACGTGGGATCCGGATCCGGTTCCGTATCGGTGGAGTGTGCGCTGGCAGCATATAACGGCAGAGTGTACGCCGTGGAAAAGGAAGAAGATGCGGCGGAACTGACGGAAAAGAACGCAGTCAGGTTTCACGCGGACAATATAGAAGTGGTCAGAGGGACGGCACCTGATGCCTTAAAGGACCTGCCGGCTCCCACACATGTGTTCATCGGCGGCAGCGGCGGAGGACTGGAGCAGATAATAGCTGTCTGTCTGGAGAAGAACACAGATGTCAGGATCGTGATAAACACGGTGACGCTGGAGACCCAGACCGAAGCGCTGGAATGCGCGAAGAAGTTCGGGTTCGGTTTCTTCGAGGCGGTCTCAGTGAATGCGGCGCGGTCGAGAAAGGCCGGAAGATACAATATGATGATGGCTCAGAACCCGGTCTTCGTGTTCACGATGCAGGGAGGAAAACTCGATGAATGACCGATTCCTTCTGCAGACGCTCGCGATACTGACCGGATTCGTGATCGACTGGTTCATAGGGGACCCTTACAGCCTCCCGCATCCCATAGTCGGGATCGGAAAGCTGATAGCGTTTCTGGACAGAAAGCTCCGCATAGGAAACGGAGACAGGAGAGATATCTTCCGCGGAGCCGTGACAGCGCTGATCGTGATACTGGTATCTACAGCTGTACCTGCGCTGATCCTTGAGCTGGCATGGAGGATCCACCCTGCGGTCTTCTTCCTTGTCAACAGTATAATGTGCTTCCAGATGCTGGCAGCCCGCCAGCTCGTCAAAGAGAGCACCAAGGTGCAGAGGGCACTGGAGGCGGGCGACACGGAGGCGGCGAGAAATGCCGTGGCCATGATAGTCGGACGCGACACGGATGTTCTGGATGACAAAGGGATCTGCCGCGCGGCCGTAGAGACCGTAGCCGAGAACGGTTCGGACGGAGTTGTCGCTCCGCTTTTCTGGATGTTTCTGTTCGGTGCTGTGGGAGGATTCTTCTACAAGTCCGTCAACACCATGGACTCCATGCTTGGATACACGAATGATAAGTACATATACTTCGGCAGGATCCCCGCAAAGACAGACGACGCGGTCAACTACATTCCGGCGAGACTTGCGGCGCTGCTGATGATCGCGGCATGCCCGTTTCTGGGTCTCGATACCGGGAACGCAGCGAAGATCTTCCTGCGTGACAGATATAAGCACGACAGCCCCAACTCGGCGCAGACCGAGTCTGCGTGCGCGGGAGCGCTGGACGTAAGACTGGCCGGTGACGCGGTATACGGCGGGGTAGTGCATAAGAAGGAATATATTGGAGACCCCATAAGGGAGATAGAGCCCCGTGACATCAAGAGAGCGAACGATCAGATGTACCTGGCTTCCGCTTTCATGCTCGTCATCGGAACACTGCTCAGGATCGGAGCATATTTTATATGTATGTAAACAAAAAGAACCCGCACGGCGGGGACATTTATTCTCATGACATTCTGCTGGATCTGTCATCCAACATGAATCCGGCGGGAACGCCTAATGCGGTCAAAGCAGCGGTGCGCGCTTCCGCGGACAGCTGCGCAGAATATCCCGATCCTTACTGCAGGGAGCTCAGGAAGGCCATATCCGGGAGAGAAGAAGTGCCGGATGACTGCATCATCTGCGGAAACGGCGCTGCCGAGATGATCTATGCATATGCTTACTCCCTTCCGAATGAGAACCGCGCGCTTGTCATATCGCCGACGTTCAGCGAGTATGAGGACGCGCTCAAGGCGGCGGGCATAACTGTTGACAATTATCTTCTCAGTGAGACGGATGGATTCCGCCTCACGGAAGGTATCCTCAAAGAAGATCTGTCAGCTTACTGCGCGGTGTTCCTGTGCACTCCCAACAATCCGACCGGCATCACCGTCGATCCGGGGCTGCTGGAAGAGATCGCCGGGACCGGTGTGCGGCTGTTCTGTGATATGTGCTTTCTGGATCTTACAGAGGATCCGGGCAGATACGGTATTCCTTCCTTTATTGAGAGATATCCGAATGTCACCGTGCTGAAAGCATTTACCAAGAGCTTCTCCATGGCGGGACTGAGACTGGGATATGCTATGACCTCCGACAGTGAGCTGCTGGAGGAGATGTCGTCTAAGACGCAGTGCTGGAACGTTTCATCGGTCGCGCAGCAGGCCGGCATCGCCGCGCTTGACTGTGACGGCTGGCTCAGAGAGTCTGTCAGGATGGCCGGCAAAGAGCGCGCAAGGCTGAAAGATGAACTGTCATCGCTCGGGATAAAGGTGTGGTCTTCCGAAGCCAACTATCTGTTGCTGAGAACGGATAAAGACCTGTACGGAGAGATGATCAGGCGACGGATACTGATACGGGACTGTTCCAACTACACCGGACTTGAGAAAGGATACTACCGGATCGCTGTAAAGACTGCGCAGGAGAACGATATATTCCTTACCGCTTTAAAGGAGATCATAAGATGAGCAAAGCGAAGCCTTTGATGATACAGGGGACCATGTCAAATGCGGGAAAGAGCCTGCTGTGCGCGGCGCTGTGCCGCATTTTCCTGCAGGACGGATACCGCGTGGCGCCGTTCAAGTCACAGAACATGGCACTCAACTCGTTCATAACAGACGAAGGTCTCGAGATGGGGAGAGCGCAGGTCGTTCAGGCGGAGGCCGCCGGCATCAAACCGTCGGTGCTGATGAATCCCGTGCTGCTGAAACCAACCACCGATGTGGGGTCCCAGGTAATAGTCAACGGAGAGGTGCTGGGCAATATGCCGGCATCCGACTATTTCAAGTACAAGAAGAGCCTGATCCCCGATATCATGAAGGCCTACAACACGCTGGCAGAACAGTATGACATAATAGTGATCGAAGGCGCAGGCAGCCCCGCCGAGATCAATCTCAAGAGCGATGATATCGTCAACATGGGCATGGCCAAGATGGCGAACGCCCCGGTGCTGCTGGTCGGTGACATAGACAGAGGCGGAGTGTTTGCCCAGCTTTACGGGACTGTGGAACTGCTGGAACCGGATGAGCGAAAAATGGTCAAGGCTACCGTAATAAACAAGTTCCGCGGTGATGTGTCGATCCTGGATCCGGGCCTGGATATGCTCTATGACCTGGTCAAGGTGCCTTGCGCCGGTGTGGTCCCGTATGTATATCTGGACATAGACGACGAGGACAGCCTCAGCGAAAGACTGTTTGCAGGTGAGCGCAAGGAGATAGACATTGCGGTGGTGCAGCTGCCGAGGATCTCCAACTTCACTGATTTCTCTCCTTTCTCCAGATTCGCGGGAATATCACTGAGATATGTAAAGACGGTGTTCGAACTGGGATCCCCGGATATGATCATAATTCCGGGCACCAAGTCGACCATATCCGACCTCAAGTGGATGAGGCAGACCGGGCTCGAGGCAGAGATACTCAAGCAGGCGTCCCGCGGAACTCCCGTGTTTGGGATCTGCGGAGGACTGCAGATGCTCGGGAAGACCATTTCCGATCCGTATGGTACGGAAGGCGGAGGCGAGATCGCTGGAATGGGACTGCTCGACATTGACACCGTGTTTGCAAGCGCAAAGACCCGCACCCAGACGGAAGGCGTTTTCCCGCAGATTGGAGGAATATTCTCCGGCCTTACAGGCCTGCGGTACCGCGGATACGAGATACATATGGGACAGAGCGGCGACTCGTCGGCGGTGCTCAGAAACGGCAATGTCTACGGCAGTTACATACACGGCATATTCGACGAGAACGGAATCGCCGAGATCATCGCCAGAGCGCTTTACAAGGAGAGAGGTCTGGAGTTCAGCGAAGATAACACGTTCGATATACATGCATATAAGGAGACCCAGTATGACAAACTGGCCGAAACGGTCAGGGAAGCGCTGGATATGGATCTGATATACAGGATACTGGAGGAAGGGGTATGATCCATCTTTATCACGGTGACGGCAAGGGAAAGACCACGGCTTCCGTAGGCCTCGCGGTCCGTGCAGCCGGGAGCGGCATGAAAGTGCTGTTCGTGCAGTTTTTCAAGGACGGCAGTTCTTCAGAGATAGATGTTCTCAGATTCATTCCCGGGATCGATGTCCTCATACCGGAAGTCTGGTACGGGAGATACAGGAGGATGACTGCGGAACAGCAGGAAGAGATAAGACACTGCTATACTGCGCTCATGCATGATATTGAGAAGCGCGCGGAAAGGTATGACCTGATCGTTCTTGATGAAGCTGTTTCCGCATATAATTACGGTATGCTTGAGCGTGACAGTTTCGTTGAGACGCTGAAGGAGTGGAAGAGCTCCAGAGAGGCAGTACTGACCGGACGGGATCCTGCGTCGGAGCTCAGAGAAGTCGCAGATTACGTGACCGAGATGAAGAAAGAAAAGCATCCTTTCGACGAGGGCATCATTGCCCGCAAAGGAATAGAATTCTGATCTGGAGAAAAATAGATGCAGTATTCGGAAGACAGGCTCATCAGCCTCATAGACAGCGTCTCCGGCCCCGACGCGGCTGCGGAAAGGGCGGCAGAAGAGCTGCAGTCCAGACTGGCGAAGCCGCCGGGAAGCCTCGGTATGCTCGAGGAACTTTCGGTGAGACTCGCCGGAATGACGGGCAGGGTAAAGAACGAGATCAGGGATAGGTACCTGCTCGTGTTCTGCGCTGACAACGGTGTCGTCAGACAGGGAGTCGCAAGCTCACCGCAGTCCGTGACGCTGGCCCAGACGATCAATCTGACAAAGGGCAAGACCGGTGCTGCTGTGCTCTCGGAGCATTTCGGTGTTAAGATCAGGGTGTGCGATGTCGGGGTCAATGCCGATATATATGATCCCGATGTGATCGGAAAAAAGATAGCCTACGGGACGGAAGACATAACGCAGGGGCCCGCCATGACCCGCGAACAGGCAGTCAGGGCGATCCTGACCGGTGCAGACCTTGCCGCGGAGACGGCGGATATGGGAGCGCAGGTCATCGGAGTGGGAGAGATGGGGATAGGGAACACTACCACTTCTTCCGCTGTGCTCTCCGTGCTTACGGGAAGCCCTGTCAGGGTGATCACCGGCCGCGGAGCAGGACTGACCGATGAAGCATATGAGAAAAAGATAAAGGTGATCGCCGATGCGATCGCTCTCAACGATCCGGATCCCGGTGATACCGTAGACATTCTGGCCAAAGTCGGCGGCTTCGATATCGCAGCAATGGCAGGAGCTTTTATCGGTGCTGCTTCTAAAAGAATACCGGCGGTGATCGACGGGTTTATATCCGTAGTGGCTGCGCTCTGCGCATACAGGCTGTGCCCTGAATCCGTTAATTATATGGTGACTTCCCACTCATCTTACGAAGTAGGGTACAGGACTGCCGTGGAAGCGCTCGGACTCAGACCTCTCTTTGATCTCGGGATGAGGCTTGGAGAGGGAAGCGGATGTCCGATAGCCATGATGATACTTGACGCGGCATGCGCCGTAATAAACAACATGGCTACGTTTGAAGAAGCAGAGATAAACGATTCGTATCTGGATGAGATCCGCGGCACCGATGCGTTCAGCGTGAAAGGAAATGATACATGAACATATTCGTGTCGGGAGGAAACAAGAACGGTAAATCGGGATACGCCCAGGATATCGCGGTAAAGCTGGCCGGAGGCGGAAAACTGTACTATATCGCGACGATGATCCCGTACGACGACGAGGACCGCGCCAGAGTAGCCCGTCACATAGAGAACAGGGCCGGGATGGGATTCGAGACGATCGAGGCAGGAAGGAACATAGAGTCCGTGTTTGAGACAGCGGACGAAAAAGGAACATTCCTGGTGGACAGCACCACCGCGCTGCTCCTCAACGAGATGTATCCGGGATCGTATGAAGAAGAGGCAGACAGAAACGCTGCCTCCAGATGCATCAGAGGGCTGCTGGAGATTGCCGGTAGAGCGGGTAATGCAGTTTTCGTCTCCGACTATATATACTCCGATGCCGCGCGGTATGATGATTTCACAGAGATGTACCGCAGTTCGCTGGCATCCATCGACCGCGCTATGGCCGAAGCATGCGATACCGTAATCGAGGTCTGCGCAGGAAATCTCATCGTACACAAAGGAGAACTGCCATGAAGAAATATCTACGGGCTTTCGTGATGAGCATGTCCATGTTCTCCGTGATACCCTGTCCATTCAGTATGTGGGATGAGGAGAGCAGACCGCTCATGACCCTGGCTCTGCCTTTCGTGGGCACGGTGATCGGAGCTCTCTGGGCTCTGACGGCATATGTCTGCGGGATACTCGGGATACCGCTGTTTCTGAAGGCGGCGGTGCTCTGTGCATTCCCGTATGTCATCACCGGAGGGATGCATATGGACGGATTCCTCGATGTCACCGACGCCGTCAGGTCCTGGCGCGATGTCGAGGAGAGAAGAAGGA
>JAFYZY010000022.1 GCA_017548485.1 Oscillospiraceae bacterium
CTTCGCGATGGTCTTTCTCAGGCTGACCAGCTTCGAGTATTGCTCGTCCAGTTTTCCGGAAACGCTCTCATATAACTTCGCCCACTCTTCAAACGCCGCCTTCCTCTCTGTACGGTCGGCAGACTGCATATGGCGGAGCAATCCATAGAAGTTGCATTTCTCTCCCATGAAGTCCACGGAGCATGAGGCTGCGGTCTTTGAATACTCTGTACCGAGGTTGCTCTCACGGATCGTGGGCAGGATGACATTCCAGTTCAGAAGCTTGATCTGTACTTCCGCGTCCCGGAACAGTTTCTCTCCGTACTTCTCCTGCAGCTGTGCGCGGTATGGGCTTCCCAGCAGGGCCTTTACAGCTTTCTTTATAAGCAGCATGAGCTTGGGCATCTCGCTGTTGAAGAAACGTATCTCCCTGTCATAAAACTCATCCGACATGTCCATGGTGTTCCGGATGCTGGCAATGGTATTGACCGTCACCACGTTCTCGGCAATCTTCATGAATCCCAAGAACGCGGCATCCGCCTCCTCGAAGTTCGCTGCGCCTCTGAACTTTTTCAGCAGCGCGGCATATTCCTTCCTGACCCGGGCCAGATCCGGTCTCTCATATTGTATGTCTCTGAACTTTTCCATAAGACTTTCTCCTGATCTTCTGTTTTGTCTATTATACCCTTCATTGGATATCCTTGCGATAGTGACCGCCGTGACCGGTCTTTCCGCATACACATGGCAGCCTTCCGGCAGTATAATTGTTATATAAAACAGACTGAAAAAGGAGGATTCCAGATGATCAAAAAGGCACAGACCAAATTCGGCGTAGTGCGCGGGATCGAACTTTCCGGCAAGTATGCCGGCATCACGACTTTCAGATCGGTACCCTATGCCGCCCCTCCGGTCGGCGAACTGCGTTTCCGTCCCCCTGTGGACCCGGAACCGTGGGTCGGCGAACTGGACGCCTCTCTGGGCGGACCGCGCCCGGTCCAGGAGACCGGTGAAGGCTTGACGAGAGAACCCTGGCTCAGCGATTTCTATTATGTGGGCACGCCTCCGATGAGCGAAGACTGCCTCTATCTTTCCATCACCACCGGCGCGGCAGACGACACTGAGCGCCGTCCTGTCTACATGTGGTTCCACGGCGGCGGCCTTTCGGGCGGCTATTACACCGAGATTGAGTTCGATCCGTCCGAACTCGCGCGCAAAGGCATCGTAGTCGTCAGCGTAGCGCAGCGTCTCAACGTTTTCGGTTATCTCGCGCTGCCCCAGCTCTCTGCAGAGCAGGGCGGCATCAGCGGCAACTACGGACTTATGGACGAGATCAAAGCCCTTGAGTGGGTCCGCGAGAACATCACGAATTTCGGCGGAGACCCGGACAACATCACCGTCGGCGGACAATCCGGCGGAACGGGAAAATCCACGGCTCTCGCTACCTCCCCTAAAACTCAGGGAATGATAAAGCGCTGCATCAATGAATCAGGACTTGCCTGGGTCCGCGGCGACTATCAGACTCTGGATAGAGCATATGCCAACAACATCGAGTACCTCAGAAAAGTCGGCCTTGATCCTGACATCACTCCCGATGAACTGCGCAGAGTGCCCGCCTTCAAGTTCTTCAAGCAGAAGGACGGTACGCCCTTCGGGTTCGGGTTCGGCGGCGTTCCCGGATCGATGGTATGCGACGGCGTATATGTCGCCCACGTCTCCGGCGCTGAAAACATGGACGAATACGGCACGCATGTGGACTACCTTAACGGTGTGAACATCGGCGAGTGCACGGTCCGCAACCAGTTCGCCATAGGTCCGACAAAGAAATTCGAGACTGCAGCTGAATTCTATGAAGTGATGAGAGAAAAACTCGGAGATCTTTATGATAAATATGACTTTGAGAACCTTTTCCCCGTCACAGATGAGAACGCGGACTTCCAGAGCCGCGTTCTGGCAAGCCAGAACTGCGGCACCGGCCTGGGGCTGACGATGGCAGACCGCTATTTCGGAGCCTACCGCTGTCAGACCGCACCTGACACCCGAAACTGGTCCTATAACTTCGGCCGCTTCCCGCCCTGCCGTCCTGAAGAGCGCGGGACCGTCCGTGACACAGACCTGCAGCTGGCATGGCACTCCGCGGAACTTTGGTATGTCTTTGCGTCACTGAGAGAAGGCATACCCGCGGCCCGTCCGTGGGAACCGATCGACTTCGAGCTGGCAGAACAGATGAGTTCCTACTGGGCGAACTTCATCGCGACCGGCGATCCGAACGGCACGGACTCCAACGGCGACCCTCTGCCATTCGGGCCTGAGAGCCGCGACAATTACGGCTGGCTGGAAGTAACTGCAGAAGGTCCCAAGGGACATGACGGTCTGACGAAACTGGATGAGATGGGCCTGGAATACCTTAAGCGCTCCGGCCGTTATCCTCAGCTCAAAGAATAGTCAGCTACAGACAGACCCTGTAACAGTCTTTTAACGATTCCGACAGAGAAGGAGGCACATAATGGCAGACTACGTGATGAACGAAGAAGGGACATACGGCTATCTCTTCGTCCAGGACATGAGCGGGGCCCCCGCCAGCAGAGGGTCCGAGGAAGCCCTCGCCATGTACAGGAGGATCGGAGCCAGGCAGCTGTGGATCGACAGCAACTGCGTCCCCGGAGCTTTCCAGATGAACACCTGCTTCTGGACAGTGGCTAACAAGGAACTCCTGATGCGCAACCCCGACAGCCCCGTCGTAAAGGGCCACTCCCA
>JAFYZY010000023.1 GCA_017548485.1 Oscillospiraceae bacterium
AATCATGGTCGGCAAATGCCTTTGCCTCTTTGACGAATTCCTCGACGGACTGGTCGGAGGGATGATTGTGATAATGGTTGATGGCGGCGAAGGTGGGGAAGTACAGGACGGAATCCTCCACCTGGACTTCTCTGTTGAAATACTTGCCGATGGTGACGGTGTTGCCAATCATGACTATGCCGTCAAAGCGGACGCCATAGCCCCTGTCCTTGCCCATGCCGGAAGCTATGCCCGCGGCGGTCGCGCTGCGGGTGCAGCCGTAGGACTCACCTACGAGATATTTCGGGGAGAGCCATCGGTCATATCTGTGGCACCAGCTCTCTATGAAAGTGAGGATGGATTCCGCGTCTTCCTCGATGCCGTAGAAGTCCTTGGCGTGCTCCTCGTCGAGCAGAACACCGTATCCGGTGCCGACGGGATCGATCATGACAAGGTCAGCGACATCCAGCAGGCAGTCGGGGTTATCGATGACCTCATAGGGTCCAAGTGAAGTGGGGCGGTCCACGGGATCTTCGTACTTCACGCGCTTGGTTCCGAAGAAACCGGCATGCACATACATAGAGCAGCTTCCCGGTCCGCCGTTATATCCGAAGATGACGGGGCGGTTTGGGTTCTTGTCGCTCTTGTTGAAATAGGAATAGGAGAAAAGAGTCGCGATAGGTTTGCCGGTGTTGTCATAGAATACGTTGTCCTCGCATACCGTGTGGTATTTGATCTCCTTGCCTCTCAGGGTGATAGTGTGGTCGCTCTCAAACCGCTTGGGCTCGAATGTGGCGGCATCGAATTTCTCAGTCTTGTACATCTCATTGCTCCTTTAATATACGAATGTTTTTTTGATCATTTTTCTGCGAGGATGACTGATGTCGCTCCCCAGGATCTCAGGACTCCTGCACGGGAGAAGCCGCTCTCCAGCAGAACGGATATCTCGTGCTGGACAGTGAACGGTGTGTCTGCATGGACAAGAGCCTCTGCAGGGATGTCCTGCTCAGCGCGCAGCTTCAGAGCTTCCTCCGCCATGGCGATCTCTTCTTCCTCAGAGGCGGCGAAGTAGTCGGTCAGCACGAAGATCCCCTTGTCTCTGAGGGCCCGCCAAAGCTTCCTGTAAAAAGACTGCTTGATCTCTTCCGGGAAATGGTGAAGGGATTCCACGGAAATGGCGGCGTCATACAGGTCCTCGCCGAGCGGGATATCAAGATATGACGCGTGGAATGTCTTTATGTCCTTGCCCGGGAACTTCGAAACAAGCACATCCAGCATCTCCCTTGAGAGATCGATACAGGTAAGCGCAGCAGTCCCGCCGGTGTTGAAATAATACTCCAGTTCAAGGCCTGTTCCGCATCCCAGATCGAGTATCCTTCTGTTCGGACCGGAAGGGAGAAGCGAAGCCGTATAAGGGTAGAACTCAGCAGCTCCTTCTATGTCACGGAGCATATGCTCGTCGTACCCGCTGAGTCTTGACGCGAAGAAGGAGTCCATGGGCTCCAGCATGTGTCGGCCATCCTTTCCTTGTCTTTGAAGTAATTGTATATCATCCGAACAGAAACAGAAAGCGCTGATGCAGAGATAGGGGAATAATAAGAAAATGCTGTATAATATCCGAAAGGACATAATATTCCGAGAAACACAGAACGGAGGGGTTGCCCATGGAAACAGTACAGGTCCTGCCCGAGAATTACAAAGAGGTCTGTTCCATAGACCTGCAGAAGAACAAGAAGGAAGCGGTGATCGTCAACGTCATCGGCGGAGCGGTATCGCTTGTAATGTATATCATCATGGAGATGAGGAAGCCCTTCATGACATGGATATTCGAAAAGGCAGATAAAGGACAGCTGCTTTCGGCGCTGGCAGCGCTGATTCTGGGGACCGTCGTCTATGTTGTCCTGCACGAGTTCACACATGGGATCACGATGAGATGCCTGGGAGGAAAGCAGGTCAAATACGGATTTACCGGAATGTACGCCTATGCGGGAAGCAATGAGGATTACTTCCCCAAGCGGCAGTATATCTGTATCGCGCTTGCCCCTGTGATCCTCTGGGGCGTGATATTCGCGGCCCTGCAGATACTTCTTCCCGAATGGGAATGGGTCATCTGGTTTCTGCAGATCATGAATATCGGCGGTGCCGCGGGTGACTTGTACGTCACCGCGAAGGTCGCCGGAATGTCAAAAACGATCCTGGTCATGGATACCGGAGTAAACATGACTGTTTATGATGCCTGAAGGAGAACGGCGCGGGAAATGTCTGAGGCAAAGATCAGATTATCGGAAATCACAGAAGAGAACTGGCTGGAAGTCGCATCCCTTTCAGTGGAAGACGGACAGAAGAGATTCGTCGCTCCGGCACAGGGGATCCTGGCAAGAGGATATGTCTACCGTAACTGCGGAGGCAGGGTATATGTGATCGAAGCGGACGGGACCATTGTCGGTGCAGCCCTGGTGAGGGAATTCACGGAGGAGCCTCTGGGGTATGATCTGCAGCAGTTCATGATAGACCGGAGATATCAGGGCAGAGGCTATGGTACCCGCGCTCTGGAACTGATACTGGATGAGCTGAGAAGGGAAGGCCGATACGATCACGTGGAGGTCTGTGTCAAGAAAGATGACGAAACGGCCATCCGGCTCTACCTGAAAGCAGGATTCAGGGATTCGGGGTACATAGACAAAGAAGTGACGGACGCGGTCAATTTGATTTGCGGTCTGAATGGCTGACGCAGCGATCATCGGATACAACAGGCAACCGAAAAAGAAAGGAAGGAACAGAAAATGCCATATGTGCTTTGTGTTTTGTGTGCGGTTCTCGCGGGAGTCTTTCTGTCTGTCGAGAGCAGAAAAAAATATGTCTTGGCGGTGATCCTGAAAGGACTTGCATCGCTTTGTTTCGTCGGTATAGGTCTGCTTTGCAGCCCCGGCACACACGCTGCTAAGCTGATCGTCTGCGGGCTCGTCATAGGATGCATCGCCGATGTGCTGCTGAACCTGCGGATGGTGTTCAGCGAGAAGGGACAGCTCATCTTCCTGGTGGGGATCCTGGTATTCCTCACGGGGCACATCCTGTATCTCGCTGCGGTAACGGGAATGTCCTCCTGCCTGGCAGTATGCATAGCCGCGGGAATAATCCTGACGGCTTTGCTTATGATCTGGATCTTCAAAAGGATCACGGCAAAGACGGCGTTCAAGGTGTTCGGCGTCGTGTATATAGGAGCCATCATGCTGCTCAACTGCATCGCGGTCGGAAACCTGATCACCACTCCGGCAGCATTCACCGCGGTATTCGCTGCGGGAGCGGTGTTTTTCCTGATAAGCGATATAGTTCTTATCCTCAACACTTTCGGAGGAGAGTTCAGGCAGAGTCTGAGAAACACTAATATCAGCTTGTATTACGTAGGCCAGATCCTCATAGCGTTCAGCCTCCTGCTGATCGGAAAATGAGAAAAACAGATTAATTAACAATTAGGCGGAAGGAAATCTTCCGCCTTTATGCTACTATTGAATTAACAGATAATTGCACGAAACAAGGAGACCTCATGAATCAGACAAATTACAAAAAAACAAGATACAATGAGCCGTTCATCGCGCAGAGGGCAGACCCGTACATCATGCAGGAAGACTGAATGTATTACTTCACAGCTACCGTGCCTGCCTATGACTGCATAGTGCTCAGGAGAGCGGCTTCGCTGGAAGGTATCAGAGAAGCGCCTGAGACCGAGATATGGCACTGCCATGAGAGCGGCATAATGAGCAAACACATCTGGGCGCCGGAACTCCATCACATCGACGGCAGATGGTATGTCTATTTCGCAGCCGGCGAGAAGGAGGACATCTGGAACATAAGGCCCTGGGTGCTGCGCTGTGAAGGAGAAGATCCGCTGGAAGGGCCCTGGACTGAGTGCGGAAACCTCAGGAGGGTGAATGACGACGAGTTCAGTTTCACTGATTTCTCTCTGGACATGACTACCTTTGTCAACAACGGAGTCAGATACTGTGTGTGGGCGGAGAAGGTGAGCGTCGGAAGAAAGATAAGCAACCTCTATATCGCAAAGATGGAGGATGCACTTGCGCTCAGCACACCTCAGATGCTACTGAAAGCGCCTACATATGACTGGGAGAGACATGGCTTCTGGGTCAACGAAGGACCGGCATTCATAAGGGAGGGGAACAAAGTATACCTCACCTATTCCGCCAGCGACACCAGCCCGGCATACTGCATGGGCATGCTTTGGGCGGATGCTGACGCTGATCTTATGGACATCTCCGCTTGGCACAAGATGAGCAGCCCGGTCTTCGGGACAGACCGTGAGAGAGGCCTGCTGGGACCCGGACACAACAGTTTCTTCCGGGACACGGAAGGAAACGCATATATGGCATATCACGCCAGAAACTATGATGAGATAGAGGGTGATCCGCTCTATGATCCCAACCGACATACCTATGTGATGAGACTCTTGTTCGAAAACGGCATGCCGGTGTTCAGCACCGACAACCAGCTGCTCATATAACAGCAAAACTCTGCCTGACTGGATACAGAATAGGAAAAGCCTGTATCAGAGAAGGCGCCTCGGCCGAAACGGCCGTCTGGTGAAAGGAGGTAAAACTCACCATGAAATATGTATGCCCGATCTGCGGTTACGTCTACGATGATTCCGCAGGTCAAGCATGGAACGAGCTCCCGGAGGACTGGAAGTGTCCTCTGTGCGGAGCTCCGAAAGCTGTTTTCCGCCTGGAAGACATACAGGAACAGAAGGCGGAGGAAGTTGCCGCACCAGTTGGGCAGGAAGAGGTGAGGCCTCTTTCAGCAGCGGAACTGAGCGCGATATGTTCCAGTCTCGCGAAAGGATGCGAGAAACAGTACAGGCCTGATCAGGCCGAAGCGTTCAGAAGGATCGCCCAGTGGCTCAGGAACAGAGCGGGACAGGCTCCGGATCCGTCTTTCGGGAAGATCCTGGAGAAGGTCGAACAGGATCTCGGCATCTATTATCCCGAAGCAAATTCTGCAGCAGCTCAGTACGGAGACCGCGGAGCGCTCCGCAGTCTCACCTGGAGCAGCAAGGTGACGCTCATGCTCCAGTCACTGCTCACACGGTTCGGCGATGGCAGGGAAGAACTGCCTGAGAACACCGGTGTGTATGTGTGTACGGTCTGCGGCTTCGTATATGTGGGCGACAGCCTGCCGGATGTCTGTCCGGTCTGCAAAGTGCCGAACAGCAAGTTCGAGAAGATCGGAGGGTGAGGATATGAACGAGAGATATGCGGTCAGAAACGTGAAGTTCTGCGAGAAAGACTGCCTGTGTCTGTTTGTATGTCCCACCGGAGCAACGGACACCGAGAACAGTGTCATCGACACCGACAAGTGCGTCGGATGCGGCGCCTGCGCAGATGCATGTCCTGCAAGAGCTATAAGCATGGTCCCGAGAGAATTCCCGGTGCAGCAGAAGAAGGAAGGCGCTGTCGTTGCGGCGCTCAGGAAACTCGCTTCTTCCAAAGCTGAACAGGAGATGATGGCGGCCGGTATGCCGGAACCGCTGGCAAAAGCGATAGAA
>JAFYZY010000004.1 GCA_017548485.1 Oscillospiraceae bacterium
TGCACCATAATCAGAAAAGACGTCGGATTCGTTGAGGGCGAGGAGGTCATTATGCCCGGGGACTGCCTGCGTTGCGACGTGGGATTCAGATATCTGGATCTGTGCACCGACACTCAGGAGATGGCCTACGTACTCAGACCCGGCGAGACCGATGCACCGGAATACCTTAAAAAGGCCCTGGCTCAGGTAAACAGGTTCCAGGATATCGTCATGGATAACTTCAGAGTCGGACGCACCGGAAACGAGATCCTTGCCGATTCCAGGAAACAGGCGATCGCGGAGGGACTGAAGCCCAGCCTCTACTCCCACCCGATAGGTTTCCACGGCCATGCCGCAGGACCTACGATCGGGCTCATTGACGCGCAGAACGGCGTGCCGGTCAGAGGCGACTACGCGGTCTGCGATCATACCTGTTATTCACTTGAACTCAACTGCACCGTCGAGATCCCCGAGTGGAACATAACCACCATGTGGGGGTACGAGAGCGATATCTCCGTCGCTGACGGACATATAGAATACCTGGCCGGAAGACAGACGGAGTATCACCTGATCAAGTGATCTTCTTCCCTTTCTGAATGCAAAGATATCCCGGGATCTGAAGCTGAACGCTCAAGGTCCCGGGATATCTTTAATTTATGCTGTTATTGAGATCATACCTCTGAGATCAGGTCAAGTTTCTTAAGGATGTCCACGAAGAGCAGCACCAGATCCTTCCTGTCGGTGCAGGAATCGAGGGATACTTCGCGCACGACTTCACCTAGAGTCCGCTTTCCGTCGATGTAGTAAACGACATTGGACTCAACGTCGTACATAGCGAACCTGTCAGCGCCTTTGAGCTTCTCATTAAAGGCGTCAAGTACTTCCCCTTTACCCAGCGCTCTGTAGTCGTCGAGACCCTGGATGGGGCCTACAAAGTTGCGCTTGTAGACGGTATCGAGGTCGCAGCAGGTCACGAAGCTGTCAGTGAGACCGTATGTCCTGAACCAGCTGTCGAACATCGCGCTGACGTTCGCTTCCTCAGCGGACGTATCGGCTCCTTCCACCAGTTTTCCGGCGGTTCTGAGGCTGTCCAGATAGTACCTCTTGTACTTGAACATCTTGGAACCGAACATATCCGCGTCTATCTTTCCGTTGAGGAATGCGGAGGCGAGCTTGGTCTTCTCATCCACGATGTTCTTCTCAAGCTCCTCGAAGAGGAACGGCAGATCCTCCGCCTTGAGGTTCGCCAGGTTGTACGCGAAGTTGATCGCGGTCAGGCAGGAGAACTTCAGGACTTCGGGATCGATCACGTCCAGCGTATCGGTTGCGGTGTGATAGTTGAGGTCCGGCCACTGTCCCAGCATGCAGCACGGGATATTGATGCTTGGGTCGGCATAGATGATGTGGTCGCTGCCGCCGCTGAAGGAATCCACCCTGTGGTTGGTGAGCGCGACATAATCGTTGCCCAGGCTGAAGGCTTCCTTCCCCGCTTCTCCCATGGCGTAGGTGGCGAGCTCGTTGATGAGGTTGGGCGTGGACCAGGGGTTTTTCGTAAGGGTGATGGGGCCGTAGAATCTGGTCTGCCTGCCGCCCACCATGTCCAGGTTCATGGCGCCGAGAGCCTTGTCGTAATCGGGGTGTGTGGCGAGATAGGGATAAGTCCCCATCATCTCGGGCATGAGTATCAGCTTGATGGTGTGCTGCGGCTTCTCGATCTTTCCTTCTTTGATTAGGGTGTTCATGACGTTCATCGCCTCGATGGTGGCGCTGACGCCGGAAGCATTGTCGTTGCAGGAGGATCTCGGATGGCACAGATGCGCCGCGAGATAGACGACTTTGTCGTCCTTTCCCTCTATAGTGACTTCGACATCCTGGATGTGGCCGTCATACAGCGCTGAATCGATGAACGGCTTTACCTGAAGGTAGCCGCCGTCCTTCTCGAACTTCTCCCTGCAGAGCTTCGCGAGCTGGTCGCCCTGGGCCGGCGAGAGCACGAAGCCGCGCGCTTCCGGCTCGCCGGGGATATGCCTGTGCCAGTATGAGGTATATGTCATGGAGTGATAGAGGTCGGAGCGCTTGCGGTTCGGCGTCTCCATGACGAAGTCGGTCACGAGACCGAGAGCGCCGCGCTTGTAGATCCAGCTTGTGGTGTTGAGCTGATATCTGCTGAATACCCACTTGCCTTCCAGATCCAGTCCTTCATAGTTCTCTTCCTGGGGTCCCTTGTCAAGCATGACCAGGTCCACAGGATCGTTTCTTCTGTCGATGGGATAGCTCTTCTGGACCACATGAATATGATCGGCGGAGAAGTCCGCGAGCCTCATCTCCGGCTCCACCAGATCGAGGGTGGCGGACTTTATGGACCACTCCTGGAACATCTTGCACTGAAGGTACCAGGTGTCTGGCGTGGAGACATAATCGATGAGCTGAGCGTCAAGTCCGTATTTTTTGCAGATCTTTGTGACATGCTCGGCTGCTTCCCTGAACATGGGAGATGCCTGGATGCGGTGGAAGTTGGACACTTCCTTGACGACGTTGAGAAGCCTCTTGGGGCTCACGCTGTCCCTGAAAATCTTACTGTCCTGCATGTTAGCTCCTTTTGTATTTGATCATTGTTTTCTGTTTTGAATATCAGATGACGAAGTCGCCTTCGTCCATAATGACGATCTCTTCCCCGTCGTATGTCGTGCCTACGACATGCATGTCGAGCGTTCCTATCATAAAGTCGTTATGGCTGACCGCGTAGTTGACGCCCATTGCCATGAGTTCTTCCTGGGTCATGTTTGCGCTGCCCTTGATGTTGGACGGGAAGCTGGAACCGAAGGCAAGATGGCTGGCAGCGTTCTCGTCTATAAGGCCGTTGAAGTATACTCGGTTCAGTTTGGTGATGGCGCTCTGTTTCGATACGAGCGCTACCTCGCCCAGTCTCCTTGTGTTCTCGTCGGTGAACAGCTGTTTTCTGAGAACGTCAGCTCCCTCGCTGGCTCCGCAGTCCACTGCCAGACCGTTCTCGAATCTGATCCAGAAATCCCTGACCATTTTCCCGGACATGGTGAGAGGTCTTGAGGCATATGCTATGCCGTTGGTAGTGAAGCGGTTGGGCACCGAGAAAACTTCTTCCGTTGGCATGTTAGCGACATACGGGGCTCTCACTCTCTCCTCGCCCATCGTGCCTGCGGATGTCCAGGTGTGATCCCTGACGAGATCCATGCTTATGTCTGTTCCGAGACCTGTGGTGATGTGGACGCTCTTGAAGTTGAAATCGTTGAGCTTGTTTGACCAGACCGCCAGTCTGTCGCAGTGATCCTTCCACGCCTGGACCGGATCGTCCTGGTCCACGCGCATCATGATGGCGATGTCCTCTTCCAGTCGCTCCAGAGCAGCGTCCTCATCCAGTTCGGGATAGACTTTTTTTGCCCAGTCCCTGTTTGCCACGCAGGTGCCGGTCCACTGAAGAGTGCCGTCGTAGATGTATTTCCTGATGACGTTTCTCACGTCATTGGATGCGAGGGCGATGGCTACCGACTTCTCCTGTTCCACGTCGCTCATGAGATCCGGGTGGGATCCCATAAGTCCCATCTGCACTCCGTTGCCGTCCCTGAGGTAATAATCTATCTGTTCCTTCTTGTAGTCGGGTACGTTCCGCAGAGTCTCCGTGTCGGCATATTTCGCCCTGAGGTGGTCGATCTCGCTGTCGTTGAGAATGACGACCACGTCCTTCGCGCCGTTCTCAAATGCGACTTTTATGACCTCTCTGGTCAGCTCAAGATGCTCCGGATCCGCCTGCAGGACGAGCGTCTGGCCGGGCTGGATGTTGATGCCGACCTTGACGAGCACCTGGGCGGTCTTCTCAATGTACTCTCTCTTCATAAGTGTTCCTTTCTGTATGCAGTTTGTTTGTTTCAAATAAAAAGGACGGCATGTTTGATGAACTGTAAGACACAGATATAAACATGTCCTCCTTCTGCCTTGAAATACTTTATATAGGTCGCGCGGCAGATTGAACTGCCGCGCGAATCAACGCCACTACAGTAGACGTCATAACCTATCGTTCCAGTCTATTACGCGGGAACCTTTACATACCAGAATACGAAGTTGGCCTGCGGTGAGGTCGGTGTTCCGGTGATGCCGTCGCCTACCAGATATCCGGAACCGTATCCGAACAGCGGGTTGGTGTAGCACATCTCCTCGACATAGTAATTCTCGATCTCATGGAGCAGTGTGAATCTCTCGGTCTGATCCATGATGGTCTTGGACCTTGCGATCTCTTCGTTGACATGATCGTCGCCGGCGGTCTTCACTGTGGCATATTCGTTGTTGAACAGCTCGATGAAGCAGGCGGGATCCATGTAGTCGGCTGAGAAGGCGTTGCGGCAGATCTCGAACTGGCCGTTGCTTCTGTCTGAGAAGAAGGTACGGAGCTCGGAGGTCTTCTGAACGATCTTGATGCCGATCTTTTTGTACTCGGATGTGAGGACATCAGCGACAGTGGTGTGCATGGTGGAAGCGTTGTAGCTGTATTCCAGCGTCAGAACGTATCCGTCAGCATCGGGCTTGTCATATCCTGCTTCCGCAAGAAGCGCTTTGGCCTCGTCATAATCGAGGTATACGAGGTGGCCGGCCTCATCGTTCCAGTCACCGTTAAGTCCGGGCATTCCGTCCGGGATGAAGGAATACAGAGGATAATAGGCATCTCCTGCACCCATGGCCTCGCAGATCTTCTCTCTGTCGACACCGAGCTGCAGAGCGCGGCGGACTCTCCTGTCGTGGAGGGCTTCGCAGTCGCCGAAGCAGTTGATGCCGGTGTAGTAGTTGATAGCACCGGAGGTCCTGAAGGTGTCAGTGCCTGCAAAGAGATCGCTGCAGACGGTCGCGTCGACTGCTGTAGCGAAATCGATCTCGCCTCTCTGGAACTGGATCAGCTGAGCGTCCATGTCCTCGACGACGACACCGACGAGCTTCTGTGTGGTGACGTTATCGGCGTCCCAGAAGTACTCGTTCTTTTCCATCTCGAACCTGTCGGCCTTGTCGATGTAGGTGAGGTGGTATGGTCCGTTTGTGGGTACGTCAGCGCTGTTGGCCCATGTGACGTCGCCGTCAACGGCATAATCAGATCTGACAGGGTTGTAGATGGAGTTGGCGAGCATGCTGATGAAGTACGGGCACTGGACAGCCAGTTTATATTCCAGTGTGTTGTCATCGATGGCTCTTACGCCGACGTCATCCATGTCATCAGCGCTTACTCCGCCGTCGACATACTTCATGGCGTTCTCGATCCAGGGGCACATGATATCGGTCTTGTATCCTGCATCAGCGGGAGCTACCGACAGAGTGTGCTTGGCGCCATAGACGAAGTCTTCTGCTGTGACTTTCTTTCCGTCGCTCCAATAGTTGTCTCTGAGCTTGAATGTGTAGGTGAGTCCGTCTTCCGAGACTTCCCAGCTGAGTACGGAGTCAGGAACCATGCTGCCGTCTTCACCGATGTGGAAGAGGCCGTACTGGATCTGAGATGTAACCAGACCGGTCACGGAGTCGCCGGCGTTTGCCGGGTCCATGGAGCTGGGCTCACCGCCGATCGCGAAGGTGAAGGTATCCTTGTACTTGGGGGTGTCGTCTCCGCCACCGCCGTTGTCATCACCGCCGGGAGTCGGCTCGGGGGTCTTCCCGCCGCATGCGCAGAGTGAGAACACCATCATCAGTGTCAGCAGTGCGACGAGGATTCTTTTGAGATTCTTTTTCATTAATGTTGTTTCCTCCTCTTATTTTTCGTATAAGAAACACCATACTGTGCGTTCCCCGACCTTTACGGGTACGGGAACTTCGTTGCGGCAGCGTTCCGTAGCCTTGGAGCACCTGGTGCAGAACGGACATCCCTTCGGGGGATTGATCGGACTTGGGATCTCACCCTCCAGGACAATTCTGCTTTTGCTCTTGGCAGTATCAGGATCAGGTACGGGGATCGCTGACAAGAGTGCCTGGGTATAGGGATGGAGCGGTCTGTAGTAGACGTCGTTGGACGGTCCCAGCTCCACGATATGACCCAGATACATGACTCCGATTTCATCGGAGATGTACTTGACCATGCTCAGATCGTGAGCAATGAACAAATATGATAATCCCATCTCCTCCTGAATGTTCTTCAGAAGATTGACGACCTGTGCCTGAATGGAGACATCCAGTGCGGAAATAGGTTCATCACAGACTATGAATTTCGGATTGACGGCAAGAGCCCTCGCAACGCCGATCCTCTGTCTCTGTCCGCCGGAGAATTCCTGCGGATATCTGCGGATATGGTCCGGCTTGAGACCGACTATCTTAAGCAGTTCCACCGCGCGCGCTTCCCTCTCCTCGTCGGTGTCGTAGATGTTGTGTATGATCATAGGCTCTTTTATGATCTCACCGACTGTCATTCGGGGGTTAAGGGATGCATAGGGATCCTGGAAGATCATCTGGACGTTCTTCCTGAAGTTCTTGAGCTCATCGCCCTTGATCTTGGAGATGTCCTTTCCTTCGAACTCGATATTGCCCTCGACGGGTTCATAGAGCTTGACGATGGTCCTTCCGAGGGTGCTCTTCCCGCAGCCGCTCTCGCCGACAAGGCCGAAGGTCTCGTTGTGCTTTACTTCAAAGCTTACTCCGTCAACAGCCTTTACGATCTGTTTAGGTGAGAAGATACCCTTTGTAACATCAAAATGAGTCTTGATGTTGTTGACTTTCAGAATAGGCTGTTCACTCATCTTTCTTCACCCTTTCATCATGTAGCCAGCAGCTGCAGCAGTGAGTATCGCTGAATACTGTTTCGCCGGGCATGTAGTCTTTGCAGACCCTCATAGCTTTGCTGCATCGGTCGACGAAGGGACAGCCTTTGGGAGGATCCAGCAGATCCGGAGGAGAACCCGGGATCGGAGTAAGAGGACTCTTGGTCTCGTCATCCGGGTTGGAGATGCAGTTGAGCAGTCCCACCGTATACGGGTGTTTGGGCTCATAGAAGATCTCTCTGTCCGTGCCGATCTCAACTATCTTTCCGCCGTACATGATCGCGATCCTGTCGCATAGTTTTGCGACGACGCCCAGATCATGGGTGATCATGATGATGGCGGAGTTCGTGTCGTTTCTTATGTTGTCTATGAGTTCCAGTACCTGTGCCTGGATCGTGACGTCCAGAGCAGTCGTCGGTTCATCCGCAATGATCAGCTTGGGGTTGTTCGCAAGAGCGATGGCGATAATGATCCTCTGACGCATTCCTCCGGAGAACTCGAACGGATACTGTTTCAGCCTGCTCTCGGGAGACGGGATACCGACCAGTCTCATCAGTTCCAGGGCTCTCTCCACAGCCTGCGCTCTGGTCATGTCGGTGTGCTCAAGGATCGGCTCGATCAGCTGGTTCTCTATGGTCATGATCGGGTTCAGGAACGTCATGGGGTCCTGGAAGATCATGCACATGTCGTTTCCTCTTATCTTGCGCATCGTATTCGTGTATTCTTTTTTGTTCGCGAAATGAGAGGGTGATATATCCTTGCCGTCGAATCTGATGTCCGAGCTTTCGCCGACTGTGCCGTTCTCTGCAAGAAGACCTATGATCGTGTACATGGTCTGTGACTTGCCGGAACCGGACTCGCCGACTATTCCGAGGACTTCGCCGTCATTGACCTGGAAAGATACGTTGCGCACGGCCTGCACTATGCCCTGATCAGTGACGAAATTCGTCTCAAGATTTTTGACTTCAAGTAGTGCCATATCTTTCTCCTATCTCTTATTGATATCAAAAGCATCAGCAAGTCCGTCTCCGATGAAGTTGAGCGAAAGGACCGTGAGGCAGATGACAAGTGTGGGCCATACGACCTGAATGGGATAAGTGAAAGCCAGGGAGCGGACGTCGTTCGCAAGTTTGCCCCAGGAAGGGATGGTGGGATCGAGTCCGATGCCCAGCATGCTGAGGTAAGCCTCAGTGAAGATCGCCGACGGGATCATCATAGTCAGTGTGACTATGATCGGTCCGATGGCATTCGTCACCAGATGCCTCATCAGGATCCTCATGTCGCTGGCGCCGATGACCTTGGCGGCGAGAGCGAACTCCATCTCCTTCAGAGACATGACCTGCGCCCTGACCTGTCTGGCCATTCCGATCCAGGATGTAAGGCAGATGGCAAACATCATGGATCCGAGGCTGTTGCCGAATATCATGAGGATAATGACGGTGTAGAGGAGGCTGGGAACGGAATAGATGATATCAATGATCCTCATCATGATCATGTCTGTTCTGCCGCCCACATATCCCGAGATGCCGCCATATACTATCCCTATAAAGAGGTTGATCGCTGCTGTCGCGAAACCGATGGAAAGAGATACGCGGCCGCCGTACATGATGCGGACCAGAATGTCTCTTCCAAGCTTGTCTGTGCCGAGCGGATGTTCCCAGCAGGGTTTGAGGTTTTTTATCGAAAGATTCTGAGCGTCGTACTCGTACGGTGAGAACATCGGGATAAGAATGGAGCCTATGAGCATGATCAGCATGAAGGACAGGCCGATCATTGCAGCCTTGTTTGCCTTGAACTTTCTCCAGGCATCCTGAAGGAAGGTCTTGGACTCCATCGCTATGAATTCGGAGTTCTTCTCGTCTTCCGGAAGAGGTTCGAACATATCTTCTTCCAGGACTATGTCTTTTACCAATTCTTCACTCATTCCCAGACCTACTTTCCAAGTTTGATTCTCGGGTCGACCAGCGCAGAAGTGATATCCGAGATGAGGTTCATTACGATGACCAGGACTCCGAAGAATATCGTCAGTCCCATTACCAGAGGATAGTCACGGTTCGTGATGGAGCTTGAGAACTCCTTGCCTATGCCGTGGATGGTGAAGAGGGACTCGATGACCAGCGAACCGGTGATTGCGTTGGCGAACATCGGACCTGCGTGAGTGATGACGGGAAGCAGAGCGTTCTTGAGAGCATGCTTGACTGTGACTCTGCGCTCGCTGAGACCTTTTGATTTGCCGAGGGTGACGTAGTCCTTGTGCAGCTCGTCGCGCAGCGACTGTCTGGTAAGACGTGTGACCATCGACAGGTTATTCAGCGCAAGTGCGCTGGCGGGAAGGATGTAGTGGACCGGTGTATCCAGACCGCTGACGGGCAGGATCTTCCAGGTGACTCCGAACAGCACCATCATTATCATCGCGAAGAGGAATGACGGGATCGAGACGCCTATGCTTGCAATGAACGTTATGATGCTGTTCAGCCATTTTTGTTTGGTCAGCGCGCCTATTATACCCAGCGTCATTCCTATGACTATAGCCAGGACGAAAGCGACGGCGCCCAGCTTGGCTGTGGGAACGAACTCGGTCTTGATGATCTCATTGACCTGACGGCCTTTCTTGAAGATGGACTCGCCGAAATCTCCCTTAATCGCGCTCTTGAGGAACATGACGTACTGCGTTCCGAGAGGCTGATCGAGTCCGAACTTGGCGTTCAGTGAATCATACTGCGCCTGGGTCATCCTCTTGTTATCCTGCTCGAACGGGTTGCCCGGCATGTAGTGAACGCCGAAGAACGTGATCGTAGCAAGGATGAACAGTGTGAGCATGCCGACCAGGACACGTTTGATAATGTACTTGATCATCTACTCCTCCTAAGACTGTTTTTATATGATGAAATGATCAGTGAAGATTGATGCGGGTGAAAGTGGATTTTATAAAATAAACGGTATAATATTATACAAGCGCTGCATAATGGTAGCTGAAAATGAATAATATTATACGGTTTGCGATAATTATTCCTAAATCTTAAAGTAAACTATAAACCCTGAGCATAAAGGAATTCAACACTTTAAAGTGTTTGTAAATAGTTTTCTCTTTTGTAGTGCAAAGAATATAAATCAGAACCTCCGTTTTTGTCTATGTATACAAAAAGACCGATTCATCGAATTATCATAACAGAGTGGTCTTTTATCAAATAATTATTTATCCGGGTATTGTATGAGACATTCCGTCACCAGAGAGGATATCGTCAACGGACCGCTTTTAAGGATCATCCTGCGTTTCGCCTTCCCTCTCATGATCACCAACTTCCTTTCGAACCTCTTCAGCGCGGTGGACACCATCGTAGTGGGCAAATACGCCGGGAGCGAAGCACTCGCCGCGGTGGGAGCCACCGGATCGCTGATCTTCATGGTCTCTTCCCTGTTCAACGGTCTGAGCATGGGCGCCAGCGTCGTCGTGGGCCAGATGATCGGACGCGGAAACGAGAGCAGGGCCAAGGAGACGGTGGAGACCGCCTTCATGATGGCGGGAGGATCAGGACTGTTCCTCAGCGCATCGGGACTGCTGTTCTCAAAAGCTCTCCTGAGGATGGTATCCACCCCTTCCAGCATCCTTGATCAGAGCGCGCTGTACATGAGGATATATCTAGGGGCAAGCGTGTTCATGCTGATATACAACTTCGGCGCCGCGATCCTCAGGGCAAAGGGAGACACGATAAGACCGCTCTATTTCATGCTCATCAGCGGACTGACCAACGTCATCCTGAATTTGGTCTTCGTAGTTGCTTTCCGGATGGGCACTGCCGGAGTCGCTTTCGCTACTCTCATAAGCCAGGCAGTCAGCGCGATACTCGTTACCTATTCCCTTGTGACCACGAAGGACATAACGCAGCTGGATCTCAGAAACATGAGGTTCAACAGGCATATAGCTCTGGAGATCCTGCGCATCGGCATACCTTCCGGAATACAGACCATGATGTTCTCGGTGTCGAACGTCGTAATGCAGAAATCAATAAACTCCTTCGACTCTGCGGATATCATCGCCGGAAACACCGCGGGATCGAACCTGGAGAACTTCTGCTACATCGCGATGATGGCGTTCACGCAGGCATGCGTCAGCTTCACCAGCCAGAACTACGGGGCCAGGAAGTTTGATAAACTAAAGAAGATAATGTATACGAGCCTGGTGCTGGTCGTGATCGGGGCTCTCTCCGTAGCCGGCATCATCTGGGCATTCCACAAGCCGCTTCTCTCGCTGTACACCAGCGAACCGCATGTCATAGAGATCGGGACCAAGAGAGTGCTCTACGTGATACTCCCGCTGTTCCTCAACGGCATTCTGGACGTCTTCGCGGCGTCGCTGAGAGGAATGGGCAAATCGACCATTCCCATGCTGACCATGATAGTCGGCATATGCGGAGTGCGGCTCGCGTGGTTGTGGGGCTATTTCCCCACTCACCGAAGCCTGGAAGTCATCTACATGAGCTATTCCCTGTCCTGGCTGATCACCTCGGTGCTTGAGTATGTTCTGTGGCAGTACGTATACAGGAAGATAGTCCTGCCTCATAAAAATATAGAAATAGATCTTGAACCATACAGTTGAAAGAAAAGGAGAGAAAGATGGACAAAGCGATCATCGGAAAAGTCAACAGTTACATCGATGCCCACAGAGAAGACATCGTCAGGGATCTTGCCGCAGCGGCAAGCATCGAGAGCGTCTCTCTTGAAGGCGACGAGGTGAAGCCCTTCGGACCCGGCTGCAGGAAAGTCCTTGATCACATGCTCGCAAAAGGAGAAGCCGAAGGTTTCCAGACCACGAACCACGAGTATTATGTAGGTTCTGTAAAGTATGATGTCGGCAAGGAAGAAAACATAGGCATACTCGCCCATCTTGACGTTGTTCCCGCGGGCAACGACTGGACGGTGACGGAGCCGTTCACTCCTCTTTATAAGGACGGATTCCTGTTCGGAAGAGGCACCGGAGACAATAAGTCCGGCGCTATCGGCGGGTTATATATCATGAAGGCCTTCCGCGACGCGGGAGTAGAACTCAGGCACAACATCGAACTGCTTCTTGGCACCAGCGAAGAGACCGGCATGGCTGACATGAAGTACTACAGAGAGCACTATGAAGCCCCGAAGTTCACCTTCGTGCCGGACGCGGGATTCCCCGGAGCCGGCGGCGAGTTCGGAAGAGTCCGCTATACGCTGACCAGCAACGGTACGCTTTCAGACGATTTCATCAGCATGGAAGCCGGAAGCGCGTTCAACATCGTGCCCAACAAGGCGTTCGCCTTCCTGAAGAAGGACACAGCGATAGACTGGAAGGCTCTCGGAGATGATTTCACGGTAACGGAGAAGGAAGACTGCGTGGAAGTCTGCGCCAACGGAGTGACCACTCACGCTGCGGGACCGGAAAGAGGAGTCAACGCGATCTACGTGCTCACGAACGGCCTGCTCAAGCTCGAAGGTCTCAAGCCGGAAGACAGAAAGATCATCGAGTTCATGAACAACATCAACGCCGACTACTACGGCTCCTTCCTCGGCATCGACTTCACGGACGAGGTCAGCGGGACCACGGTCTCAAGCGGAACAGTACTGCGCTACGACAACGGTCACGTTTCCCTGCTCAACGACTGCCGCAGAGCCGTCACCGACAGTAACGACCGCCTTATCGAGAACATCACGAAAAAAGCAGCTGAATGGGATTTCACTGTGAGCATCCAGGAAACATCAAACGGCTACGCGCTCGACATCAACGGCCCCGTGATCCAGGCGATCAGGAAAGTCTACGTTGATGAGACCGGGGACACAGAAAGCGAGATCGGCATCGGCAAGGGCGGTACATACGCCGGAGCTCTCCCCCGCGCATTCGCCACAGGAATCGTGAAGCGCAGCGAGAACAGACCCGACCTGCCCCAGGGACACGGCGGTGCCCATTCACCCGACGAGTTTCTCTGCATCGATGATTTCATCGAAGGAATCAAACTCCTAATGAAGATGATCCTCACAGTGGACGAGATACTCTGAAACTGAAAATCTGCACAAAAAACTGGTCTGCATCATGCAGACCAGTTTTTTGAAGGGGTACAAATACTATCCCTGCCCTTTTGCATAGTGCGCATAAAGGGTAATGTCCTCGCAGACAAGCTTCGCGCCTTCTCCAATCCATGTACCGTTCTTGTCATACCAGCCCAGGAATGCATAGCCTTCCTTGAAAGGTTCAGGCAGAGCGGGAAGCGCTTCTCCCTCCTTAAGGGTGATGGGACTGCAGGATGAGCCGCCGTCGGAGTCGAAGGTCACAGTAAACGTGACTTTCTTCCATTTAGCGTACAGCGTGATGTCCTGCGCGGATAGAAGCGCGCCTTCTCCTATCCACATATCATTCTTGTCATACCATCCTACAAATGAATAACCCGATTTAGAGGGAGTCGGCAGCGCCGGAAGAGTGTCTCCTTCCTCGATAACCATCGGACTGCAGGATGAGCCGCCATTTGAATCAAAAGTAACGGCAAACAGTTTTTTCCAGTACGCGTACAGAGTGATGTCTTCCGCTTCCAGGAGAGCACCTTCATAAATTGGCGTTTCATTCTTGTCCTTCCAGCAGACGAATTTGTATCCTGTCCTGCTCGGGTACGGAAGCGCGGGAAGCGTATCACCGTCCTGAAGTGTGATGGCGCTGCAGGATGATCCGCCGTTTGAGTCGAAACTGACAGTGAACAGCTTTACCCAGTGAGCATACAGTGTTATGTCCTCGCATGTCAGATTGGCTCCCTCGCTGATCGGGACGTAGTTCTTGTCTAACCAGCAGATGAACTTATAACCCGATCTTGTCGGGGTCGGAAGTGCAGGCAGCGCATCCCCGTCCCTGACGGTGATGGAACTGCAGGATGATCCTCCGTTGGAATCGAATGAGACCTTGAATGTCTTGATCCAGTCGGCGTAGAGGGTGATGTCTTCCGCAGTGAGCAGAGCGCCTTCCGCTATGTATTTGCCGTTCTGATCTCTCCAACATCTGAAGGAGTATCCGGATCTGGTCGGCCTGGGAAGCTTCGGGAGCTTGTCTCCGTCATGCAGGGAGATCGGGTCGCATGCCGTACCACCTTTGGAATCGAAGCTGACGGTGAATTTCTTTATGTAGTTCGCGTAAAGCGTAATGTCTTCGCAGGCTAGCAGCGCGCCTTCTCCGATCGGAGTCTCATTCTTATCTTTCCAGCAGACGAAGTCGTATCCGTCTTTGGCCGGACTGGGCAGAGCCGGCAGAGCGTCTCCCTCGTAAACTGTGATCGGGCTGCAGGCTGAGCCTCCGCTGGAGTCGAATGTGACCGTGAATGTCGGTATCTCCTCATAATAGGCGTACAGGGTGATGTTCTCGCAGAAGAGCAGAGCTCCCTCTGAGATCGGAGTCTCATTCTTGTCCTTCCAGCAGATGAACCTGTAGCCTGTCTTTGAAGGAACGGGAAGCGCGGGAAGCGGATCGCCGTCTTTCACGACTATGGGGCTGCAGCCGGAACCTCCGTTGGAGTCGAAGCTGACAGAGAAAGAAGTCATCTTCTCATATTCCGCTTTCAGCTGGACCACGCCCTGAGTCAGCTTTGCGCCGTCCAGGACAGGCGTGCCGTTGTTATCCTTCCAGCAGAGGAAAATATATCCGCGTTTGTTCGGTATGGGAAGACCTGATATCTCGGTTCCCTCCCTGAAGATCATCTCCCTGAACTCTCCGCCGCCGTCGGAATCAAATAAGAGAGTAACGGCGCCGTAATACCATGCATAAATAGTATCGGTCTCCGGAGGCAGTATTGTTCCCTCTTCCACCGTGTTTTTGTCTGCGTCCGTCCAGCGTGAAAAGATGCAGTTGGCTTTTCTCGGCTTCGGAAGTTCAGGCAGAGGTTCGCCGTGTTTGACGTAGATGCCTTCCAGTTCTTCGCCGCCCCTGGTATCCAGTGTGATGGTGCGGCCGTCCTTATAAACTGCCTTGAGATCTACATCGTCTGTCACGATCTGGATGTTGTTCGTGTAATCCAGTCCTTTGGCATCTTTCCAGCAGAGGAATTCATATCCGGTCTTCTGAGGCACGGGAAGGTCACTGAGCTTATCTCCTTCCGTGACGGTCATCGTGCTGATCTCATTGCCTCCGTCCGTATCAAACGTTACGAAGAATGTCAGAGGTCCGGAGACGCTCATCTCTCTCACATGCGCCCAGTCGTTGTCATCGAACGTGTATTTCTCGAAGATGATGACTTTGCTGTCCTTGGAGAGATTTGCGAGTTTGATGAAGTTGTTCTCGATGTCACTGACATCAACAGTCGCAGCCTTGTTCCCCACCTTGAAAGACCATGCGTTCTTATCAGTCTTTTCAAGCTCGGTCATGGCACCGCCGTCTTTAGTCATTTCACGGACAGGACCGTAGAAGATGTAACCTTCCTCTTCAGTCCTGCGGAAGATCGCGTAGTACAGATAACCGTCTTCATACCCGATCCACTTGCCTTCCAGTTCGTCGAGGAGTTCCTCTTTCTTATCTTTGCAGGAAGTCAGAGATACAAGCAGGATAAGCGCCAGTATCAGTGTCAGTGCTTTTTTCATAAGATGCTACCTCAAAACGTGATCACCAGTCCGGCAGAGAGCCGGACTGGTGTGCGATGGTTCTGGAAACAGTTATTTGACCATGCTCCAGGCGACAGCGCGGACTCTGAGGTGATGATACTCCTCCATGTTCGGAACTGCCTGATGCATGTAGGTGATGGAGAAGTTCTCCTCCGGGGAGATCTCGGTGTAGGTGCCGAGGGCTCCGGTCCAGCCGTAGGCTCCGGGAGTTCCGTTGCTGTGTCCCGCAGCTCTTCCCATGAGGGTCCTGACGCCGAGACCGTAGCCGTATCCGGCGAGGTAGAAGTTGCGGAACTCTCCGAGCTGGGTATCGTTGAGCATGTTGTCTCTCATCAGATCCTGAGTCTGGCGGCTGATGAGCTGTTCGCCGTTGGGCATGATGCCCTTGTTGGCGAGAGTGGACACGAACTTGGAATAATCCGGCACCGTGGATATGATGCCGGCGCCGCCTGCTTCGTATACGGCATCGGGCTGGATGTTCTCTTCCATCATTGCTTCCGCTCTGGTGAGCGTGCCGTCCTCGTTGCGGTGATACGGAACGACCAGGTGATCAGCCATGTCGCCCCTGAGCCTGTAGGCTGTGCTCTTCATATCTAAAGGATCGAAGATGTTCTCCTGCAGATACTCGCTCACCTTTTTGCCGGAGCAGACTTCGATAAGTCCCGCGACCAGCTCGTGGCCGAATCCGTACAGCCAGTGCGTGCCGGGCTCGAAGGCTACCGGTACCGCGCTCATGGCTTCGATGTCCTGCCTGAGGGTGTAGTATTTGCCGTATTTGTCCCTGAGGCCTTTTCTGACTTCCGCCATGACCCTGTGGGTCTCGTCGTTGCCGCCGTAGCCGATGCCCATCGCCATGTTGAACACATGCTTTACGAGGATGGGATTCTCGAGGGGCTTGATCTCGAAGTTGCCGTTGGGGTGATAAACGACCTTGTTGGTGTTTCTCCACTCCGGGAAATACTCGTAGATCGGGTCGTTGAGGAGGAACTTGCCTTCCTCGAACAGTTTCATCGCAGCTGTGCAGATGATGACCTTTGTCATTGAATACTGACGGTAGATTGTATCGGCGTCTATGGGCTTCTTCGCTTCGACGTCTTCGTATCCGAAGTAGTTCTCATAGATCCTTTCACCGTCCTTGGTGACGATGCAGCCGCATCCGGCAGGTCCGGTCTCGACGAATCTGCTCAGGAGGGCATCCATTTCTTTCTTGCCGGCCATAATGTTCTCCTTGCGTTATAGATATTTGATGTTTCCGCTTTAGATTATTGTAATTCCCTTCTGCCCTGTTTTGAACATTTCCGGAAGGCATATGATCATTTTTGTGCAATTTCTATCAAGGCATTGTTCAGTTTGTTATATTTCACGGAGCGCATTCTGTAAGCGTCTTTCAGAGGATATAATTAGTCTATGGATGTTAACTGCATCGACATATATTTCAAGGAGGATCAAAATGCTCAGAGTAGTAACCGTTGAAAACGGTGTCATCGAAGGCATCCCCGCAGCAGATCCCCGCGTAACTGCGTTCAGGGGTATTCCCTATGCTGCTCCTGCCGTCGGTGAGAACAGATGGCGCGCTCCCCAGCCGGCTCAGAACTGGACAGGCGTGCTCAAGGCCTACAAATTCGGCCCCATCTCCATGCAGCGCGTTCCCGGACTGGATCCGGAGAACATCTACACCAATGAGTGGAACGTGGATCCCGAGATCCCCATGTCCGAGGATTCCCTGACGCTGAACGTCTGGACCCCCGCCAAGAAGATCGACGAGAAACTTCCTGTGTTCGTGTGGTATTTCGGAGGCGGCCTCAGAGAAGGCAACCCCGCTGAGATGGAGTTCAACGGCGAGAGGCTCGCCAGACGCGGCATAGTCGTGGTCACAGTAAACTACAGACTCAACGCGTTCGGCTTCTTCTGCCATCCCGAGATCACTGCTGAGAGTCCCGAGTTCCCCGGCAACTTCGGTTATCTCGACCAGAGATTCGCCACCATGTGGGTAAAGAGGAACATCGACGCGTTCGGCGGCGACCCCAACAACATCACTATCGGCGGACAGTCCGCAGGCGGCGGCAGCGTAATGGCGCAGGTCGCATCTCCCCTCAACAAGGGACTGTTCCAGAAAGCCATCGTTGACAGCGGCATGGAGCAGGTGCCGTATCCTCCCGGAATGTTCGGTTCCGCTCTCACGCTCGAGGAAGCCGAACAGAACGGCGTCAAGTTCTTCGAGGAGCTCGGAGTGACGACACTGGCTGAAGCCAGGGCCCTCCCGGCAGAGTTCGTCAGGGACAAGATGGCCGAGTCGAAGGTGAGGTTCGGAGTAGTTCAGGACAACAACTTCTATGTCGGCTCCACCAACGACAGATACTTCCGCGAGGAGTGCGACATCCTCCCGATGATGTTCGGCCACACCTCCGACGAGTTCCCGGCAGCCCCCAGAGTCAACTCCATCGAGGAGCTCCGCGAGTACGCGGTAAAGACCTTCGGAGAGGAAGACGCTGAGGAATACATGAACATCGTCACCTCCAAGACCGGCTCCCTCAGAGAGACTCTGCACAACGCTGCAGTACAGCATCTGGAGTTCTCCTGCAGGCTCATCAGCAAGATGAAAGCTGCTAAAAATAATAAGGTACCTTACTATTATTGGGTATTCGACCCGGAGATCCCGGGCTGGGACGACCCCGGTACCTTCCACTCCAGTGACCTCTGGTTCTTCTTTGAGAGCCTCGCGAACTGCTGGAGACCCTTCGAGGGCAAGCACTATGACCTCGCAAGGATCATGTGCAGCTGCTGGGCAAACTTCGTGAAGAACGGAGATCCGAACGGACTCGACGCCAACGGCAAGCCCATCCCGAAGTGGGATCCCTATACCGAGGAAAACCCGGTCAGGATGATCTTCGGAGACACGGCTTACACCGAGAACGCCGGTCCTAGACCTGTTGTGGACTTCCTGCTTCGCAACAGGATGAAGAACTACAAGTTCTGATAGCAGACAGCGTCCGAAAGACGCAGAAAGCCCCTGTCCTTCATCGGACAGGGGCTTTGACTATTATCTTACGCGCTGGAATGCCATCCTGGGCGTCGTGTCGGGTTCGTATATCGTACCGCAGTACCTGAAACCGTATTTGTACAGCTGGTGCTGCATGACGCGGTTCTCTCTGTGCGTGTCTATCCGGATGTTGCCGCTGAGCTTCCCGCAGTACTCAAGGCAGGCTCTGAGGATGCCGCCTTTACCGGACGAGGCTATTCTGTGAATTGTGATGTACGGATCGTCGTTGATCCATTCGCCGTCGTAGATCTCAGCGTATGTCGGATCGGGCTCGTCGTACAATGCGAAACAGCCTTCCACGACGCCGTCGATCTCGATGACTCTTCCGGTACCTCTTTCTATATCCTTTTCGATCACCGTCCTGGGAGGATTCCTGTCGCCCCACTGCCTGGGATTGCCGGAATCCTTCATGAACTGTCTGGCTATGGAGTATATCTCAAGAATTCTGTCCAGATCTTCCGGGCGGGAAGTCCTGACGGTGTATTCCCTATTCTGCATCGTTATTCTCCAGGAAGAGCTCCATATCGTCCGCCAGGACGTGTCTGATGAAATCCGCTTCATCCTTTATGGGCTCAGCCGAGATCATTCCAGCGAGCCTTTTTGCAGCTTCAGCGACGTGGTTGTCCGAGCCCGCCGTCTTGTGGAATCCATAGGAATCCGCGAAGTAGTTTCCCAGATCGTTGCACTGATCGGTCCGTTCGGCGTTTATCGTTTCTATGCCGTGGACGCAGTGCGGATACAGTCTGATGTGGTCTATGTAATGCGCCTCCCGGAAAGGATGAGCCTGGATCACCAGAGCGCCTTGTTCCATCATGAACCGGAGCTCGGAGGTCTTGTCCATATCCATTATCTCTGGATGAGCCAGATACCAGTCTTTATCCAGACCGTAGATCAGGAAATCCGTGCCTTTGTAGCTCAGCTCCACCCCGAGGAATATCCTGAGACCGACCTCTTCCCCGATCTTTACTGCCTGCTCGTAGTCGGAGAAGTAGAATCCTATCTTTTTCTCATAAGGCTCGTCGCGGCCGATGTTTATATTCCCGTCCAGGAAATGGTTTGTGATGAATATGCCTTCGAAGCCCTTGCTTTTGTAGAACTCCACGGTCTCACGGACCGAAGCTCTTGCGCAGCGGCTGACCGGAGAAGTATGTACGTGCGTGTCGTATCTGTAAGGCATCTTCAGAACATCCTCCTGTCTGACAGCGAAAGAGGATCGCTGTCAAGTTTTCCCTTCTCGTAGCGGCTCCATGCCCTGTCTATCTTTTTGAAGAGCGACTGCTTGTATGCTTCGCCGTATTCCATGAACAGATAGGCCTCGTTCTTGAACTCCGGAGATTCGTATCCTTCCTTTCCGAAGGTTTCGAGAGTAGTTCTGTCCACGTCGGCGGCGAATCCGTCCTTGCCGAAAAGATAGTACTTCGAGGTGAAATCCCTGCCTTTGTCGTTGAAGGTCAGCGGTCCCAGCGCCCCGCCGTTGGCGACGTGGTTCCTCAGGTATTCCCTGAGATCTATATCGTCACCGTCTATCACGTACTCTATGTCGCCGTATTCTCTCATAAAGCTTCTGCTGAGCAGCCCGTGCCTGTAGCACCACTCGAGGTATATAGCGATATGGGAATAGCAGCTGAGCTCGTCGGTGTTGAGATGCTTCCTTCTGACCTTGCCGTAGTGATACTCTCCCCAGTCCACGAACCTGCCGAAATTCATTCTGTGGGAGTGGTCCCCCGACCAGAGATCGACACCGAAACGGTGCTTCATGTCATCGAAACGGTATTCCGACGGCTGGATGATGATGCTGGCTCCGTCGTACCGCTCCGCCTTGTCCCTGAATTCCCTTATGAAATCCTCGTATTTGAAGAACGCTACTCCGGGGACATCCACATAATACTCACACCTCTTGGGCATGTTGCTGCCGAGATACGGCACAGGATAGAGAGGAAGTATTGTTTTTTCGGTCCTGGAGGCCTCGTATACGCAGATGTTCCTGTATCCTCCGATATAGGACCAGTGCCTGCCGTACACCGCTTTCGTCCTCTGGGCGTTGCTTACCAGCAGCGCGTAGTTGTCTATGTCGTTATTGATCTCTTCCGCCTGCCTGGCGCCTATGACATAAGGATTGAGCGATCCGATTATTATCAGTCCGGTGACCTTCTTCTCCTCCAGCTGTCCTGTCAGTATCTGCAGGATCTCGCCGCTTATATCGGTGAAATAGTCCTTGAGATCGTCGATCTCCTCGGTCCCTATCTCATTGGCCTCTATGTAGAACGTGTCGGTGCCGCTCAGCCTGCACACGTCGGAGATCACGTCGAAGAACAGTCCTATGTCGTAGGAGCCCGAGGGGAAATTGAGTCTTATCTCGGCGGTGTCCTCGTCCTGCCTGAGGTCTATGGCCATGCCGGGGAAAAGCCTGTCATAAAGAACGGTACGCTCTCCGACAGCGTCCTTGATCAGGACTCTGTCTTTATCGAACGTACCGTAAGACAATCCGCGGGACAAAGTCAGCGCAGAGATATCGATCATACCCTTTTTCTCTTTATGTATGAATGACTCTATCCACATATCAGATTATTGAGAGATATTATTCCTTTTCGTGAAGCTGATCCGAGAATTTGTTGTCGATGATGTCGCGGTAACGGAGCAGATCCTTGTCGTCCGGGTCGATCCTGAGGCCTTTTTCCACTGCTTCCCTGACCCTCTGCATGCTCTCCTGGTCATCCCTGTCCACCTGCGCTCCCATGACGGTGGCTATCCTGTAGTAGACCTGAGACGCCCAGCTGAGATACTCGCCGCTCTCCAGCCTCTCCGCGATGTCGAAATAGTCGTCGAGGGCTTCGTCGTCATTGTGATATTTAAGTTCCTTTATAAGCGCGGAGCACCATTTGACAGCAGTCACCTGATCCGCCCCGGACCTCTTGAGGCTCTCAAGTATGGTCTCGGCGTCGCCGAAGGCCTTGTCGTCGATGAGCATCCTGGTCTTGAGGACCACGAGCTCCAGGTCTCCGGACTCCATCTGGAGCGCCGCGTTGGCCTCCGCATTGGCGGCCGCTCTGTCGCCCAGTCCGTACAGAGCTTCTGCCAGCAGGAAGTGTCCCATATAGGAATCCTCGTTTGTGCGGATCATCCTTCTGGAGTATTCCGCAGCTTCCGCGTATTCCTTCTCGCCCATGAGGATCCGGCAGAGCATCGTGAGGATATTTCTGTCGTTTCCGGTCTTGTCCAGTGCTTCTTTATAAGTGCTGACGGCTTCTTTCTTGTTTCCTGAGGCGTAAAGGGTATTGGCTTTACGGGCATAAAACTCAGGCAGCCTGTCCTGCAGGCCGTCTTTTGATCTCTCAGCGAGGGAGATCAGCACATCGGCTGACCTTATGGCGCTGTCGTAGTCACCGGTCACGAATCCGATCTGGTTCATCAGGTCGCAGTATTTGATGGGATCCGTGAACTGGGACTCTATTCCGGACGCGGTCCTGGCCGCCTCTTCTATCATGTTGTTCTGCAGGTATCTCCAGGAGAGATCCACAAGATCGTTCTGGGAGGCTCTTCCCTTCTCCTGCTTCTCCTGAAGCTCCTGGATGACGGGCATGTTCCATTCGGCCCTCATCGCGCTCAGCCTGCCTACCAGCCTCGTGTCGGCGGAAGGATCCTTGATGACGGTCGTGACGTAGTCGGAGGCTTCTCTGTATTTCCCGGAAGCCGCGAGAGCCTGGGAATACAGGATCTTTACAGATATGCTGCTGTCGGTCTCGAGGATCTTCTCGCATACCGATGCGCACTCGGCCGGTTCTCCGGCGGCCATATATGCCGTAGCGAGATATGTCTGAAGATCAGAATATCCGGGATTGACATCGCAGATCGCTCTCAGGAGAGTCAGTTTTGACCTGTCTCCGGTGAATACGGCGTTCCTTGCCTCCAGCGCCTTCCCGAAGGGATGCTGCTCCGCCAGGGCGTTCAGTTTCTCAAATATCTCCGCGGTCTGGTCGGGCCTGGAACCGGCGGCTTCGTAGTAGAGCCTCAGGTAGCGGTCGGCCTCATCCCCGTCCTTACCGGGTACGAAGAGCTCGAAAGGAAGAAGGTCTTCCTGTGACGGTCCCTTGAGGATCACATCGGCGATGTACTGGGCGGGATAGCTGTTGTACAGTATCTCCTTCTGCTCAGAGAAATGATACCTTTCCTCCAGGAACTTCCAGACCTTTGCCGGAAGGATGTGTCTGTCCATGAGCTCGTCCAGGAGGCTCTTCATGGTCTTGTTCCAGCCGAGAGTCTTCTCCTGCGCTGTCAGGAATTCCTTCCACTGATCGGGATCTATCCTTCTGGAAAGATCGGAATAAAGCGAGATGAAGCCGGGCCTGAAGTCCGCGGCGGTTCCGGCGCTGTCTCCGGCCAGCCTGAGCGCCTCTTCATACGCTTCCCTGAGTTTTGTGAATTCCTCGGGGCGGTTCTCGAGATCTATATACTGAAGTCTGTCGTTATATGCCTGTTCTATCTTTGAAGCGTCTGTCGTAGGTTCTATACCGAGAATGGTCCAGTCCATGGGATCCTCCTGACATAAAAACTGAAGATATTTCTTCTGTGATTATAGCATAATGCGGAAAAGAAAAGGCCCTGCCATAACAGGCAGAGCCGTAAAAATCGAAATATTGTTCAGGCGTTCTCCTGCGCGGCTTCCTGCGCGTAAGGGATCTCCATCCTGTGGGGATCAGCCAGCATCTTCGTGACGTATGAGAACACGTTCGCGAAGTAGTGTCCGGAGCAGATCCTCTCGTCCATGACAACTCCCAGCGGGATGCATCTCTCGAGCTCCACGCCGTTCTTGGTCTGATGAGGCACGTCTCTCATGTTTCCCATCGCGATGCCGACGCTGGTGGTGCCGAACTCATACAGGTGATGATAGATGTGGTTAGTTCTGATGCTGGCCAGGTTGGTGATCAGGAAACTGGTGTGGAACGGAAGCGCGTCCAGGATGGACTTGGGCAGAAGCCCGTGCTTGTCGCTCCAGAGGATCATGTTGACCAGGAATTTGGCCAGAGCAGGCTTGCTTACGATGAAGCTGACGATCTTGTCCAGACCGGTCTCGCTCTCGGAGTCTCTGCTGGCGGTGACGTAATCCTCGATCTTTTTCTCCACGTCGAAGATGGTGTCGTTTGCCGGATCGAAATAGATCTTGGAGAAGACGTCGGTGTTGGAGCCGGGTCTGAGCACCACCATGGAGGCGGTGAAATCGTATCTGTCGTAGATCTTCTCGTTGACGACGAATCTGTTGAGCAGCGGATACTTTGCCGCGGCTCTTGTATATGCCGCAATTATGAGTGCCAGATAGCTGATGCTGATGCCTTCTTTTCTTTTCTCGTTCATATACTGCTTCATGGGTTCCACGGGTATATCAACGGTTATCATGTTCTGGGCATCGTATCTGTATTTGAGCACGTGCGGGAAAAGGAAATAGTTGGAATCGCCCACAGTGGCAAGCTTGCCGTCAGGTCTTCCCATTGCTGTACTCCTTTCTTGGGATCACTCCTCTGTAATATCTTCCAGGTACTTCACCAGGTCGCCGACGGTCCTGAACGTCGCCAGGGCTTCCTCCGGGACTTCTTCCAGTTCGAATTCCTCCTCCATGGAGTTCACCAGTTCGATGACTTCAAGGGAGTCGCAGTGAAGGTCGTTGAAGAAATCGGTATCAAGACTGACCTGATTTTCTTCCAGGCCAAGTTCATTCACTATAAGGTCTTTGAGTCTGTCAAACATATATCGTCCTCCTTTATTCTGAACGCCCGGATACGGATCTTTCCGATATCCAACATTCTTTTAGCATAACCTACAAGATAAGGCAACTGTTTTGCAACATATAGCACAAATAATTGGATGTTCGTCTTTATTTGTATACCGCCGCACCGATTCTTTTGTTTATTCTGACGTCATTTGTGAACCGGCTATTAACAGGAAGGCTTTTCTGAGAAATACTGCCTCAAAGATGAAATATAGAGACATGTGTAATATAATCACAGTATATGAGCAGACAACATACAAAGAGAGGAATAAACCATGAAGTATTTTGATCTCAAAGGTGAGAAGATCTCAAGGCTCGGCTTCGGGCTGATGAGACTTCCGGTCATCGACGGCGACCAGTCCAAGGTCGACTACGACAAGGTCGAGAAGATGTTCATGCACGCATATGAGAACGGCGTGAACTACTTCGACACCGCTTTCCCCTATCACAACGGATTCTCTGAGAAGACGCTCGGAAACATCCTCACGAACAACCACCTGCACGGCAAGGTGAACTGCGCGACCAAGCTGTTCACTCTGGTCATCAAGCAGCCCGACTTCCATCCGAAGAAGATGCTGGACGAGCAGCTCAGCCGCCTGCAGACAGACCACATCGAGTTCTATCTGATGCACGGACTCAACAAGGATCAGTGGGACTATCTCTGCGAGCACTTCGACATCAAGAATTATCTCAGAGACCTCAAGAGGCAGGGAGTCCTCGGACACCTCGGCTTCTCCTTCCACGATACCTATGAGAGCTTCACCCAGATCATCGATGATTTCGAGTGGGATTTCGCCCAGATCCAGTACAACTATCTGGACAAGGACATCCAGGCCGGAGACAGAGGCCGCGAATACGCTCTCAGCAAGGGCGTGCCGCTCAACGTCATGGAGCCCGTCAAGGGCGGAAGCCTGGTATTCCCCAACTACCCCGAGATCGACGAGATCAAGGCAAAGCACGGTCTTTCCGACGTATCCAACGCTGAACTGGCCTTCTCCTATGTGTTCGACAAGCCCGGATTCATGGTTGTGCTCAGCGGCATGAACGAGATGGAGCAGCTGGAAGAGAACCTGCGCATCGTCGACAAATACGACTACAACACATTCTCGGAAGAAGCCAAAGCGGCCGTCGCCGAGATCAGAGACCTCATCGAGCACTCCGAGAACATTCCCTGCACCGGATGCAGATACTGCACGGCGGGCTGCCCGATGCAGATCCAGATCCCCATGGCGTTCAGTCTCTACAATGAGGCGCAGAAGTTCCGCAATCCCGCTTCCCAGAGACGCAGTTACGAGAGAGCCTGCGCCAACATCGCCGACTGCATCGAGTGCGGACAGTGCATGGAAGCCTGCCCCCAGCATCTTGAGATACCCGAGCTTCTGAAGAAGGTCAGAGCCTATATGGAATAACTCAATGAGCGAAGCAAGATCTAAAGTAGCGGTCCTCAGATGCGAAGACTACTCCGGGGAACACGTCTGCGAAGTAATGAAAAAAGGAATAGATCTTATCGGAGGGATCGGCAGTTTTGCCGGTCCCGCTGATAATATTCTGGTGAAACCCAACTTCCTGCACAGCGCCGAGGAATCAAAAGCCGTCACCACAAATCCCTCCGTCATAAAGGGTATGCTGAGGATACTCAGTGAGGCGGGATATCGGAAAGTGAAGTACGGCGACTCCCCCGGCATGGGCTCCTGCAGGGACGCCGCTGCCGCGCTGGGACTGACCGACGGTCTGTACGGAGCTTCCATAGCCGATATGGACGAAGCGGTGAGCGTTGATTTCCCACAAGGAAGGACTGCCAGGCAGTTCTGGTTCACCAGGGAGATCACCGAGGCTGACTGCGTCATAGACCTGTGCAAGATGAAGACCCACGCCCTGGAGCGCATAACCGGAGCGGTAAAGAACGCCTACGGGTTCGTATGCGGAAGGCACAAGGCTGCGGGCCACGTGAAATACCCGGACGACGTATCCTTCGCGAAGATGCTGACCGACATTCACAGAGCCGTTAAGCCCAGGCTTCACATAATGGACGGCATAGTGGCGATGGAGGGCAACGGCCCCTCCTCAGGAGATCCCGTCAAGATGAACGTCATGCTGTTCTCGGCCGATCCCGTGGCGCTGGACACCGTGTTCTGCTGGCTGGTGGATCTCGATCCCATGCTGGTGCCCACCAACTATCAGGGACAGATCGCAGGCATCGGGACCTGTAAAGAGGAGAACATCGAGGTCGTTACTCTTACAGATGACGACCGGGAGGAGACGCTATCCAGAGAAGAGCTCTTCCGCAGGATGGGCAATCCCGGCTTCAACGTCCCAAGAGACGGCGGCGGTTCTTTCCTGAGCCTGTTCTCCGGAGCGGTCAAGAAGCTTTCCAGACCCCGCATAGACACATCCAGATGCGTGCACTGCGGGATCTGCGTGGGACACTGCCCCGTTCCCGGAGGCGCGGTGCATTTCGATAACGGCAGAGACAAGCCTCCCGTCTACGACTACACCAGATGCATCAGGTGCTACTGCTGTCAGGAACTCTGCCCGGCAGAGGCAATAAGAAAAAGCATACTGTGAGGACAATACTGATTTGAAGATGATCAAACGGATCAAAGAATGGCTCCCGTACGACAGGACGATGTTACTGTTCCCTGTGATCCACTGCATCATATACGAGACGCTGATCCGCGTCTCCTTGACCGGCACATGGCGCGAATTCTACTGCGCGCTGGACGAGAAGCTGCCGCTGGTGAAATGGTTCATGATACCGTATGTGTTCTGGTTCATCTTTATCGGAGGGACCGCCTGGTACCTCTATAAGACAGACAGGACAGGACTGAGACGCTACGTCAAGTGTCTGCTGATCTCGGTCATACCGGTATATATCGTTTTTCTGGTGTTTCCCACATGCCTGCCTCTGAGGCCGGACAGGATGGAAGGCGGAGGCATATTCGCGCTGATGTTCAATTTCATGTACACGGTGGACGAACCGCACGACATCTTCCCTTCCCTTCACGTGATTTGGGCCGCGGTGACTGCCATAGCTCTCACTAAAGACAAACGCTTTTCCGCAAAAGGATGGAAAGCGGCAATCTGGATCATCACACTGCTGATATCGGCATCCACGTTCATGATCAAGCAGCACTCGGTGCTGGATACTCCAGGCGCCATACCTTTCGTCCTGCTGGCATGGTATCTGACATATACGAACGGATGCGCCTGAGCAGGTAGTTTTTTCGCTGAACTGCAGAAAGGAATACTAATGAGCACTGATAAAAATACAGAAGGCCGTCTTTCACTGGGGATCGCCGGATCCGGAATGATAGCGAAGGAAGTCATACCAGGTCTCAGAAACTGGGGCTGGGAACCGGAAGTTCTCTGCGGAACGGCACGCTCAGCTGAGACTCTGGAAAAGATATGCACCGAGCAATCGATCCCAGTGGTATACACGGACTACGACAGGATGCTGGAGCGCGCAGCTATAGACACTGTCTATATCGCAGTGCCGAACGATCTGCACTATGAATTTGCCAGAAAGGCGCTGCTCGCGGGAAAGAACGTCATCGTCGAGAAGCCGATGGTAAGCAACGCGAATGAGGCGATGGCTCTCAAGCATATTGCGCTGGAGAGCGGACTGCTGCTTTTTGAAGCCGTGTCCACGGTGTATCTGCCTGTATACAGGAAGACGAAAGAACTGCTTCCCAAGGTCGGAGACGTCAGGCTCGTCAGCTGCAATTTCAGCCAGTACAGCAGCCGGATCGACGCGTTCCGGCAGGGAGAAAAAGTGCCGGTGTTCGACCGGACCAGATCCGGAGGAGCGCTGATGGATCTGAACGTATACAACCTCCACTGGCTTACGGGGCTGTTCGGAGTTCCGAAAGATGTTACTTATGCCGCAAACTTCGAAGGCGGAGTGGACACCAGCGGCATCCTTACGCTGGATTACGGCAGCTTCAAGGCGGTGAGCATCGCGGCTAAGGACTGCGGTGCGCCGTGCCGTTATGTCATCCAGGGAACGAAGGGATATATTGAGATGCTGTCACCCGCGAATCAGTGCAGGAACATCAGGCTGCACCTGAATGACGGGACCGAGGAATACCATGAAGACAGCAGCGAGAGCCGACTGGAAGCGGAGTTCAGGAGTTTTGCAGATATTATACGCAGAAATGACCGGGACACCTGGCTGGCACTGATAGAAGACAGCCTCAGAGTAAGCCGTACACTGACGCTAGCAAGGATGGACGCGGGCATACATTTCCCCGCGGACGACATGACGATCGAACTGTAAACTGATCAGATGAAAAACAGAGGGTGTGACGATCCGGTCACACCCTCTGCTGCTGTAAACAGACTCTATTTGTTTTTGTTTCTCAGCGCTTCCGCGGGACATTTGTGTTCCGTCCCGAAGACATACTGGCATCTGGGACACGCGAAGCATCTGACGTAGTCGGCGCCTTCCAGGACCGCCAGCGGGAACCGCGGGTCGGCCAGCATCGCTCTGCCCAGGTCCACCGTATCCGTCAGATCGTTCTCTATGAGATACTTCACCTGCTCCGGAGTATGTATCCCATTTACGCAGGATACCGGTACCATCGTCTCGAATCTGTCGTGGAAATGCACGCCGAGCCCGCAGATTATATTGTACATTGGATCCCTGAGATCCAGAGACGGATCCGGGTCATTGACACCGCTGGAGACCTGCAGGTAGTCGCATCCCGCGTTGACGTACTCCTCCGCGATGTCGGCGCAGGACTCCAGGTCCGGATCGGCGCCTGCGGTGCGGACTGAGATGATGAAATCCCTGCCGCATTCCTTGCGGATCTTCTTGATGATCTCCACGGCGAATCTCGCTCTGTTCTCCTCCGAGCCACCGTATTCGTCGGTCCTGTGATTGGTGCTGCGGCAGATGAACTGATTGATAAGATATCCGTGGCATCCGTGAAGCTGTATTCCGTCATAGCCCGCTTTTTTCGCTCTGGCGGCCGCTTCTATAAAGCTCTGCTGCATGTCGTGGATCTGCTCAAGCGACATCGCTGTGGAAATAATGCCTCTTCTGGTCTCCACAGCGGAAGGGCCTATCGCCGGTCCCATCTCCGGATTGGTGACTATTCCGGTATGGTTGAGCTGGATCAGTGAGACGACGCCGTTCTCGCGGCAGGCATCGGTGACGTATCTGTGCTCATCTATCTGCGAGTCGTCCCAGAGGCCTATGTGCTGATGATCGAATCTCCCGTCCGGAGTCACGGCGGTGGCTTCGACACAGAGAAGTCCTATGCCGTATCTGGCCCTCTCGGAATAGTGTTCTATGTGTTTACGGCTCAGTTTTCCGTCGTCCCCGGCCCATTCGAACTTGACTGTGGGTGCCATGGTCATCCTGTTCTTGAGGACCGATCTGTTTATCCTGATACTGTCTGTAACAAGTGCCATTTCAAGACCTCCGATGAGTGACAAGCATAAATGCTTTACAGGCGTTTGGGAGCTTTTCTGATTAGATTGTATCAGAGAAATGCACTGATTTCTTCCCTTTCGGCGTGTGAGATACGATATAATCTCTGCAGAACGATAAATAACTGTCGCGGAGGTGCGCAGATGCCTTTTTTCAGAGTCCAGTATGAGTCCGTAACGCTCGGCGGCGAGGGCGAATTCGGCGTTTTTCTTCCCAGAAACGCCAGGACGCCCTACAAAACGCTGTGGCTGCTGCACGGGGCGTTCGGAGACTTCTTTGAATCGATACAGTACAGCTCGGTGCTGATGTATGCAGAGCAGCGCGGCATGGCCGTGGTGGCTCCCAGTTCCTATATGGGCGTGTACACCGACATGGTGTACGGCGAGAAGGGTTATTCCTTCGTGAAGGAAGTCCTAGAGACCGCGCCGAAGCTGTTCTCATGTCTCTCCACAAAGAGAGAGGACAGTTATCTTATGGGCATATCCATGGGAGGACACGGTACCTTCAAGCTGGCGATGGAGTTCCCGGAGAGGTTCGCCGGAGCCTGCGGGTTCAGCTCTCCGGTTGATATGGTGTACACCATGGGACTGCTGGAATCCGGCAATCACGGAGGCGGACACGAGCTGTTCGACGCGTTCGGTTCGTCGGAGATGTACAGAGACACAGTCGGTGACGTCATAGGCAATCTCAGGAAGAACCTTAAGGCGGGCAGAAAGCTTCCGAGAATGGCTCTCTGCTGGGGCGACACGGACCACGCCCGGTTCGAAGATGAGCGCGTGAAGGGCATTTTCGATGAGCTGGGAGTGAAACTGTACTCCAGAGTCGGCCCCGGAGGCCACAATTTCGACACATGGGATCCCATGATGGAGGAAGTCCTGGATTATTTAATGGAAGGAGAAGAAGACTGATGGCTGTCATACATTTCAGAGGCAATCTTCCCCCGCTAAACAACACCACAAGGTTCACGATGGTGACTCCAGACATACTCCCGGAAGACGGGAGAAAGTGGAGAGCGCTATGGCTGTTAGGAGATGACGGCAGATTCTCCGACGACATGCTCAGAAGGATAGACGCGGAAGCCCTCAGCGTCAGGATAAACGCCGCGGTGATAATGCCGGAAGGCCTGCATTCCGATTACGAGAACATGGTCAGAGGACTGCCCTGGTACGACTATGTGACCACGGGACTGCCTGAATACATAAGAAGCATATTCCCCGTCTCAGACAGACGGGAGGACAATTTCGTCTTCGGGTACGGCATGGGAGGACTCGGGGCATTCAGGATAGCTATGAGAGATCCCCGGTTCGCGCTGGCGTACGGCTGCTGCGGCGCAGATTTCGATGTGTTCGCGGATGATGAGTCCCACAGCGGCCCGGATCACGTACACAGGATGCAGACTATCTACGGAGACGATTACCGGTCGGAAGAGATTCTCAGAAACAGCGATCCTCTCATGCTGGCGGAGAACGCCGCCGACGTGCCGAGGATGCTCATATCCGGCGGATCTTCCGCTGCAAAGATCGCGGGAGTGCTTTCAGAGAAGTCAGCTGAGATCACATATATCCCCTCTTCCGGAGAAAACGATCTGTTCCATGCGCTGTACGCGTTCGAACGGATAGCAGATCAGTGGTGAAGAAATACGGATAAACACAGAAAAGGGGGTGTGACAAAAGTCACGGCCCCGTACACAAAGAAAAAGACGGCGTCGTCCCGGAAGGGTCGACGCCAATCTTTATGGTAAAATTTAAAGTGCCATGATAAATTTTGCCATAACTGATATTAGCCCAACCCAAGGCATAATTCCAGCGTTTCTCACAGATTTTTTAGATTTGTGTGATCCGGTGGTAGTATTCGACGAGATCATGAAAGGGATCGACATAGAAAAGTATCTCAGGCCGATAGAAAACAGGATCGGCAGGCCGAGATACAATCCGGTTCGGATACTGAAAGTAATACTGTTCGGGTTCATGGACGGAGGCTATGCCTCACTCAGAGAACTGGAAGACAGATGCAGATATGACATCAGATACAAATACCTGATGGCACAAGAAATGCCAAGCTACAGGACGTTCGGACATTTCATAAAAGATTATCTGGAAGACAGCGTGGAAGAACTGTTTCTTATGATCAATAAGGAACTGTTCGAGAGAGAAGGAGTGGATCTGGAACACCTGTACATTGACGGCAGCAAGTATGAGGCGAACGCAAACAAATACAGCTGGGTATGGAAGAAAGCCAGCGAGAAGTCACGGTACAGGCTGTACGGCAAGATCACAGCGCTTCTGGAACAGATGAATGAGGAACTGCAGTGTTACGGACTCGGGATCATGACGAACAGTGAGTATGTTCCGGAATACCTGGAACAGATACTGCGGCAATACAGGACGGTGCTCGGAATAGATCCCGGGGATATTCCGAGAGGCAGAGGACATCACAAGACTCCGCAGCAGCGAAATTATGAGCAACTGGGCAGATATACCGAGAAACTGCGCACACACATAGAACATATCAGCATCTGCGGAGAAGAGCGGAACAGTTATTCCAAAACAGACCATGACGCGACATTCATGAGGATGAAACGCGATTACATGGGAAACGATCAGCTGCTGCCTGCATACAATGTACAGATCGGCGTGGCAGATGAGTATATCGCAGTAGTCGACGTACAGCAGTACAGATCTGACATGGACTGTTTCGTTCCACTGGTAGAGAAGTTTCACGGATATTACGGACACTATCCGAGATATCCGGTAGCGGATGCGGGCTACGGCTCCTACAACAACTATCTCTACTGCCAGGAGCACGGCATGGAGAAATATATGAAATTCCCGATGTATAAGAAGGAAGCGACAGACTTGAAGTATCGGGAAGATCCATACAGAGCGGAGAACTTCCGGATAGATGATGAAGGCAACATGATCTGTCCGAACGGGAAGAAGATGGTCTTCTCACA
>JAFYZY010000024.1 GCA_017548485.1 Oscillospiraceae bacterium
TCAATGTTAATTATACAGAGGAAGGGGCCTGAGCGGTAGACCGCTTCCAAAACGACTTTGAAGAATGTAAACTGATATTAATATCAAACACTTTTCTCAGAGGAAGGCCACATGAGCGGACGCAGACTGAGCGAATACGTAGCATATCTGGAAGAGAACGGCCTGCTGGCGGAGATGCCTGCGGGAACGATTCCGGCGGACCGGACAGTGGAACACCTGTCCTTTGACTCAAGAGACGTGGTCGAAGGCACGCTGTTCGTCTGCAAAGGCGAGCATTTCAGAGAGGAGTTCCTTGTGAGCGCAGTCCGCAGCGGTGCGTTCTGCTATCTGTCGGAGAAAGAATATCCGGCGGCGGGGATACCGTGCATAGTGGTAAGAGATATAAGGAAGAGCATGGCGATGCTCGCCAACTTCCACTATGAGGATCCCTGGGCGCGCATCCCGGTGATAGGGATCACGGGGACGAAGGGAAAGTCCACCACAGCTTATTTCGTCAAGTCGGTCCTCGACTGCTGCATGGAAAAGACCGGAGGAAAGGAAACGGGAATAATCTCATCCATCGACACGTACGACGGCAGAGAAAGGTTCGAGTCGCACCTGACCACCCCGGAGCCCATAGATCTCGAGAGGCACTTCAGCAACGCTCTCGAAGAGGGACTGTCCTTCGTGACCATGGAGGTTTCGTCTCAGGCGCTGAAGTACGACAGGGTCCTGGGAGTCCGCTTCGCGGTCGGGGCATTCCTCAACATAGACTACGACCATATCTCCCCGATAGAGCATCCGGACTGGGAGGACTATTTCACTTCCAAACTTGCGCTGTTCCGTCAGTGCGAGAAGGCGGTGGTGAACCTGGACAGCGACCATATAGACAGGATCCTTGAGGCGGCAAAGGAAGCCGGTTCGCTGATCACGTTCTCGGAAAAGGACGAAGGCGCGGACTGCTGCGGGTTCAATGTCAGAAAGGACGGGGAATACACGGTATTCTCTGTCCGCTCGCATGGAAAGGTCAGCGAGTACCGCCTGGGAGTGCCGGGACTGTTCAACGTATCAAATGCGCTTGCCGCCATAGCTATCTGCGAAATCTTCGGCGTTCCGGAAGAATGCATACGGGAAGGCCTGATCAGGGCCAGAGTCCCCGGAAGGATGGAGATGTATTCCAGTTCCGACGGGAAGATAATTTCCATAGTGGATTACGCTCACAACCGCCTCTCGTTCGAGAAACTGTTCGATTCCGTGAGGACTGAGTATCCGGACAGAAGAGTTGTGATCGTGTTCGGATGTCCCGGAAGAAAAGCGCTGGACAGACGGCATGACCTGGGACAGATCGCGGGAATGAGAGCGGATCATGTCTTCATTACCGAGGAGGATCCCGGTGAGGAAGATGTCAACGACATCTGCGCACAGATCGCATCCAGCGTCGCGGAGCAGGGATGTCCCTACACCATTCTTACAGACCGCGGCGACGCGATAAGGGCGGCCGTTGAGTCAACCGAAGCTCCCACTGTCATCCTGATAACCGGGAAAGGCGCGGAGACCAGGGAAAAGAGAGGCACGGAATACATACCCGTGCCGTCAGACGTGGAATACGTCACAGAGGCCCTGCACGAATATGATGCGAGAGGCAATACGGAACAACTCTGAATCAGAAAAGCCGCTGCATATCCGGACGATGTGCAGCGGCTAAATATATTTAAATAATAGAAGAGATCATTTGCTCTGTGCAGCGGCGATGATCTTCGCAAGGATCTCCGAGGCGATGTCTTTTGATATGTGATCGGGATCTCTCAGAGGATTGAGTTCCACCAGATCGAAGGAACAGACGTCATCGATCCTGTCCGTTACGGCGGCAATGACATCAAAAGCCTCTTCCGTGCTGATCCCGTCCGGCGCCGGAACGGATACGCCGGGGACAAGATAGGGGTCTATGACATCCAGATCAAAACTGACATGAACTGACCCGGTCCCGTTCAGGCATACCGAGAATGCTTCCTCTACGACTTCGCGGATCCCTTTGGTACGAAGGTCATCGGTGGAGAATACGGTGACTCCGGCATCCCGGAGATTCTCTCTCTCCTCGCGGTCGATGGATCTGGCGCCAATGATACAGACATTTGCGGGATCCACGGTCTTGCCGTCGTGGAACGTGCGGAGCTCTTCGCATTCATATCCGGCGGCGCAGGCGAGGGGAAGGCCGTGTATGTTGCCGGTCTCCGTCGTGCGGAAGGTGTTGAAGTCGGTGTGGGCGTCGATCCACATCACGCCGATGTTTCCGTATACTTTTTCTGATGAAAGAACGGACGGGATGGCGCAGGAGTGATCGCCGCCTGCCAGTATCGTGAAGTCTCCTTCCGATCTGGAGGAGACAAGGGCTGAATACAGCCGTGAATGAAAGCGGTTGAGAGGAGCCTCATTCTTCCTCATATCATCGGCAGAATGGCTCTTGATGATGCCGGGCTCCGGAAACATGATCTCCGACGGGATATCCTCGATATCCGACAGGAGAAGTTCCGGAGCATACCTGCTTCCGTCGACGGATACTCCCAGGTCGGACGCTGAACCGATCAGTCTTATGTTCATATATTGACCTTCTTATTTCTTTTCGGCCGGGACCGGCCGGGCACGGATCTGTTACGTAAGTGCCAGATATATTCTAACACCTGAGAATGTGCTTTCAACAAGAAAAATGATAACTGTCTATACTCATGAACACTTCTCACCGGCTCACCGGATAATTATTATTGTATATATATTATATAGGCGTTACGGAAAGTGACTGGAGCGTCGATGGAGATCAACAGATTCTCGGATGAGATGAAGAGACGGTTCGGAGAGAAAGTATACCGCATACCTCTCTCCGCCGGATGCACCTGCCCCAACAGGGACGGAACACTGGGGACGGGAGGCTGCGCCTTCTGTTCCGGAAGCGGCTCCGGTGATTTCTCTTTCCCGATGTTTCCGATACCGGAACAGATAAGAAAAGGCAGGGAACTAATCTCCGGAAAGACCGGTGCAAAGAAGTTCATAGGTTATTTCCAGTCATATACCAACACGTACGGCGATCAGGACAGACTGAAAGAACTGTTCCGGGAAGTGATATCCGAGCCAGAGATCTGTGCGCTGTCCATAGCGACGAGACCGGACTGCCTGGAGGACAGCATGGTCGAGTACCTGGCGGAACTCTCGGATATAAAACCGGTATGGGTGGAGCTTGGGCTGCAGACCTCAAACAGTGCTACAGCCAGAGCGATGAACAGATGCTATGAGCTGGATGTGTTCGATGACGCGTACCACAGGCTGAAAAGGGCGGGGATAGAAGTCATCGTGCATATCATCCTGGGCCTTCCCGGGGAAGATGAGAGTGACATGATGGAGACGGCCCGGTATATAGCACAGCTGCAGCCCGCTATAGACGGGATCAAGATACACATGCTGCAGATACTTAAGGGCACTGCCCTTGAGAAACAGTACAGAGAAAGGCCGTTTCATGTCCTCACGATGGAGGAGTATACCGATATCGTGATAAAGATCCTGAGGATGCTGCCTGCAGGCACGGTGATACACAGGTTCACCGGGGATGGTCCCAAGAAGATCCTCATAGAGCCTCAGTGGTGCTGGGAGAAGAAGAAAGTTCTCAACTATATGAACAGACAGATAGCCAAAGCCTGAGACAGCAGAAGAAAACGACACAGTATTGTGATATAATCTTGCATCATGCGGCGGGAGGAAACATATGGATAACACGAAAAGAAACAGGATACAGTACGCAGTACTGATACTGTTCTCTTTCCTTGCGGTCATAATAGGCAACCGGATAGCCTGCAGGAACGCGAGGATATTCAGTCCCGAGACCGGCGAAGTTGCCGAAACATATCTTGTCAAAGTCGACAGCATTCTGTCTGTGAACGAGGAGAAGACTTCCTACGGTGGAGCGACGGACATCACCCAGACGACGATCAAGTTTTCCGGAACGGTCCTTTTCGGTGAGAGAAAAGGGGACTCCATGATCGTCACACAGATATATGACGACATGAGCACGACCAACATCGCAGCTGTGGAGAAGGGGGACTGGATATACGCATATATTCCGGCAGAGGGGCTCGAAGCCACGGCAGGAAACTTCTTCCGCATAAAGGAACTGGCGGTCCTGTTCGTGATACTGGTGGCCTTCCTGATCCTGTTTGCCAGACTCAAGGGAGTGGCTTCCGTGCTGTCTCTGGGACTGACCGTAGCCGCAGTCTTCTTTGTGTTCGTTCCCGCGATACTCTCCGGGTACAATGTCTATTTCTGGGCGCTGCTTGTATGCGCTTACGCCATCATAATCACACCGCCCTATATCGGAGGGTTCAACAAGAAATCCCTGGCCTCAATACTCGGCTCCGTGAGCGGCGTGGCTCTGGCAGGAGTACTGACGCTAGTCCTCAACGCAATGATGAAGATAACCGGATTCGCTTCGGAGGAGGACATGTTCGTCGTCTCCATTCTGACTGAGCCCATCGATCTCAAGGCGGTCACATTCGCCGCCATCATCATCGGCGCCCTCGGATCCACCCTGGACGTATCGATGTCGATCGCGACTTCCGTGTGGGAGATGCATGACAGCACCGGCAACACCGACTTCAGATCGCTGCTGGATTCCGGTTTCAATATAGGAAGGGACATCCTGGGAACGCAGATCAGCACGCTCATACTCGCGTACATAGGGACGTCCCTGTGCACGGTGCTGCTGCTCGTCGCATACCAGACCACGATACTGGAACTGCTCAACCTGGAGCAGGTCATAATACAGATAGAGGACATGCTCGTCGGAGCGGCGACCATAATCCTCACGATACCGTTCACCGCACTGATCAGTGCGATGATGCTCTCGCGGAAAAAAGAGCCGGAGACTGAATTCGTTATAGACGGAAGCGGTCCGCAGAAAACCGGAAAGGACATACAGAACTGAGTCCGGGAAAGGGAAAAGCATCATAAAAATGAGATGAAAAACGGTGCCTGTGCGATACGCACGGCACCGTTGTAACTTCCAAGAAAAAAAGCAAAATTAGTTGTTGACATAGCATTTTCCTCTTGATAGAATATATCTCGCGCCTGTAAAGAGCAGGCGCGAAAAGATACTCTTGGACCTTGAAAATTAAACAATATCACACAAAGAAGTGCAGCCCTTGTTAGCGAGCGAAAGAGCTCGCAGAAGTAACGAGGAAAAAGCCAGAAATGGCGTTCTCGAGCTAAGGTATCAAGTGTCTAAAGACACA
>JAFYZY010000025.1 GCA_017548485.1 Oscillospiraceae bacterium
CAACGGACCCTGCAGCGTAGTTACAAAGGAGCGCTGCCTCGATGAGGTCATCGGACGTTACGAAGACGTCGATGAAGCGGTAAGCCAGCTGAGCCACGGCGCACTGGAGCACGTCACTCTGTATTCACTGCTCACCGACCCTATGACATCCTGCGGATGCTTCGAGTGCATCTGCGGCGTAGAACCCATGAGCGGCGGAGTGGTCATCACGACCCGTGAACATACCGGCATGACCCCTGCGGGAATGACATTCTCCGAGATGGCCTCCTTCACAGGCGGCGGCGTGCAGACTCCCGGATACATGGGCCACGGAAAGCACTATATCGCATCCCATAAGTTCCTCAGAGCAGAGGGCGGCATCGGACGCATCGTATGGATGCCCAAAGCGCTGAAGGATCAGGTCAGGGAGAAGCTTGACGCTACTGCCAAGGACCTCTACGGAGTGGAAAACTTCACGGATATGATAGCGGACGAGACGGTCTGCACCGATGATCTGGAAGCGCTCCTCAACTTCCTGGCCGAGAACGGACATCCCGTGCTGGAAATGACCAACATTGCGGAACTGATGTAACAATGAACGGCAAAGCCGTCTTTCCCGTGAAAGACGGCTTTTCTTTTTCCAAGGGCCTTGGATATGATGCCGAAACTTCTCAAAAAGCGACAGTTGAACGGAATACTGTGCTAAAATAGATAACAGAAGCTGATCGTGCGCTGAATTAATAAAAATATACATGGAGGATCAAAATGAGTGCGAAGGTACTGGATTGTAAAGTCGTAGCACAGGCGGTGAAAGACGAATGCAAAGCTGAGGCAGAAGCCCTTAAGGCGAGGGGCATCACTCCCAAGCTCGGCATCGTGCGCGTCGGAGAAAAAGGACCGGACCTATCCTATGAAAAGGGCGCTACAAAGACCATGAACGAGGCGGGAATAGAGGTCGAAGTCTTTGCTCTGCCGGCTGATATCTCTCAGGAAGAGTATATTAAGAAGTTCAGAGAGATAAATGCAGACCCCGCTATTCACGGGATCCTTGCCTTCAGACCGCTTGACAATATCGATGAGAACGAAGCTATCGGAGGAACCATAGATGTCCTCAAGGATGTCGATGCAGTCACTCCGGCAAACATGGGAAAGCTTGTGATAAGCGACCCCACCGGACTGAATCCCTGCACACCGGAAGCGATCATGGCGGTGATCGACTATTATGCAGACGAGATCAAAGCTCAGACCCGCAAAAAATACGCACCGCTCGAGCTTGCAAGACCCGGTCAGGAAGACGACGTCTGCTGCGGACTTGATGTCTGCGTCATAAACAACTCAAATGTCATCGGAAAACCGCTGTCCATGCTGCTCACGAACCGCTATGCAACGGTCTCAATAGTCCACCATCTGACACATGCAGAGGTCAAGAACGACTATATCAAGCGCGCGGATGTCGTAATAGTCGCTACGCCGTTCAAGGACACTCTCACAGCGGATATGATATCGGAAGGCGCCATAGTTATCGACGCGGCAGTGATCCGTGAAAAGGCATTCGATGCAGACGGGAACCCGATAATCAACGAGAAGACCGGAAAACAGAAGACCATCACTCTCGGCAGTTCTGCAGCAGATGTCGAGGAGAAAGCATCCTGGAAAACACCGGTTCCCGGTGTGGGAGGCATCACTTCAGCGATGCTCTGCAAGAATGTCATCAGAGCCTGCAAGATCCAGAACGGCATCAAGTAATATCCGAGAAGCAGGCTCACTGGGTAGCTATACTTTCAGCTGGGCGCTTCTGAGGTGCCCAGCTGTACTGTCAATATCCGCATTATCCGAACAAAAGAGGAATCTAAAATGAGCGAACGCACAGACAAGCAGGGGTTCACCCTTGGACTGGCCTTGCTGGATGCCGTACCCGTAGCAGCTTTTGGAATCGACATGGCGCTTCTGGCGAGACCGCTTCAAAGCAGGCTGTTCCTCGCAGGCGCAGTGCTGTCTCTTGCGGCGGGGACATGCATGGTCATTTACAAGCTGCTGCTCGCGACCGTCAGGAAAGAAGTCCCCGCTCTGAAAAAAGCGATGCCTGTGGGCATGAGCCTGGGATGGATACTGATGATAGCGGGACTTATCATAAACAGGGCAAAGATCAGTGCGGCGGGTATATGGAAAGCTGTGTCCGCGCCTCCTGCCTGCATCTTCTTCCTGCTCGGCATTGCATTCTTTGCAGCATTCATCATATTTTTCAAAACAGGATTCGATGCGGATTCCGCGAAGGATAACTGGATAGAAGAGATCCTGAATGCCGGCGCTCAGGTCTGCATCCTCGCAGGTGTGATGATGTCTGTGAGATAGCGTACCGCCGCGTCAGAAGGACAGAAGCAGTATGCTTGTATATATTCAACATTTTGGAGTAGAGAAATGAACAGTAAGGAGCTGAAAGCTCAGCGGGTACAGTTGTTCCGGGACGCAGAAAACTTCAGGAAAACGGAGAGGATACCTCATTTCGCAAATGCCGTAACGTGGAAGATCTTCGACGCAGGGCATACGCTCGATGAGGCAATGACCGATTTTGATCTCATGGAAAAGTGTGTGCTGCACTTCCTGGACAAGTATCCTATAGACGCGATACTTGATGTGGGCATACGCAACCAGTTCAATGTTACGGAAGCGTTCGGAGAAGGCGGATATTATTATTACAACAGTGAAGTAATAGGCATCCATGATCATGCGCACTGCACGGTAGAGACGCTGCAGGAGTATATGGACGACCCTGTCAGGTATGCATGGGAGAAGATACTCCCCGAGAAGTACGGTGAGAGCTGGGAGAAAAAAGACAAGGCCGTCTGGAAGAAAACTTTCAAAGAGTACATCAGATACATTATGTTCATTCTGCACATGGCCAAGGTGATGGACAGGTATGGACTGCCGGGTCTTTCTCCCAACAACCCTATGAAAGGCGCGGTCGTTCCCGCAGTGGAATCCCTGATGAGCGATCTTCTCGGGATCCAGCAGCTTTCGGTCGCCATGAGGAGAAGTCCGGATCTTCTGGATGCTTTCATCGAGCGCTGGGAGAAGGAGCGCATGGAACCGATATACGAAAAGATCAGGGCTTCAAAAGGTCCTGATTATAAGTACTGTTTTGATTCATCGATACTGATGCTTGCACACAATACGATGAATAAGAAACAGTTTGAACGGTTCTACTGGCCCTATCTGAAGAAGCTGCTGGACACTTATGCTGAGAAAGGCCTGAACATAAGGATATTCACGGAAGGAAGCATTCTCCGCTTTGCCGAGTATTTCAGGGATTATCCGAAGGGCCTTCTGACTTTCCATCTTGAGCAGGACGATCCGTTTGAGTTCCGGCAGGCGCTGCCGAATGTCGCCATCATGGGAGGCATGACCACCGATCTGCTCTCCAACGGGACGCCGGAGGAATGCGTAGCCTACGCAAAGCGCCTGTGCGATGAACTGGGCAGAGACGGAGGATTCATCTTCAGTGAAAACAAGATGCTGTCGTACCGCAATGATGCCAGGTCAGAGAACATGAAGGCAGTCTGCGATTTTGTGAGCGAGTACAGGATATAGGAGGAGTACATCATGAAAAGCAACTACACGAGCTACCCGGAAGGATACAGGCGCGTTATGAGGGATATCATCCCGTTCTATATGCGTCCTGTCAAGGATATGCTGATGCGACTTCTTCTTACTATACTGACGGACGGCTGACACAGACACCGGTTTCTTTTTTCAGAAGACCATACACACGATTAACAGTTTCACAGCGCATATAAGGGAAGATCCCTGACTCTACAAGAGTCAGGGATCTTCATGTCTTAAACCAAATTATCATTTCTTTTCCGATACGCGGAACAGCATCGCCATCTTCTCTTCAAAAGACGGATCACAGGCGTTTTTCGTGTTTATGAGCTCGGTGTCAAAATCAATGCGTGCGCGGCTGTCTTCACAGAAGACCATCGTCGCGTGGTTGTCCTTTGTGAAGGCCGGCCACTCGGCGAGACCCTTGTGGTTCGGATCCCCGGTATGGGCAAACGCAGCCCATGCACCGGCTATCTCGTCTTCCAGCTTTTCGACGCCGTCCTGCTGGCATACCATGACACGGGATGTGGTGTGGAAAGCGTACGGAAGTTCTGCGCAGTGGAAGGCGGTCAGACCGTTGTCGTAGTTCCTGAACTCCTGCGCGAACACATATGAATAGACAGGTGCGCTGCTTTCAAATGCCGATCTCTTGAGGATGTGGTCGAGGGAACCATAGCGGACCTCAGCGTCCAGCACCAGAAGATCCAGCAGATTCTTCTCGGGATAAGCTTCCCTGAACAGATCTATCAATCTGTCGGCGTTTTCATGATAGCGCTCGCGGATCAGGGATATGATCCTGTCCTCGCTGAGCTGGTACTTGACAGGCTGCATCGGATGCTTCTCGAACTCGGAGAAGCAAGTGCCGATCATGGTAGGCACTTTGAGCGCGTGCTCATAGAACCCGTCAAGACGGGCATAGCCCTGATAGTATCCGTTCGCGAGCGGAGCCCATCCGTCGGGCTGCAGTCCCTTGGCGCGCAGTCTCGGTACGGCTGTGTTGTAAGCCTTGACCAGGTCATGGTACTCGACTTCCTCCAGCTTCTCGATCTCATCGGGGGAGATGCCGAGGATATCCAGCATCTCGCCGACGAGTACCTTGCTGACTTCCGGGGTGGGACGCTGACGTCTGGCATGGATGCCGCTGTGGACTATGGCTTTGTGGAACAGGCCGTCGGCTGCGGGGCACTGGAGGAGAGCGCATACTTTTCCGCCGCCTCCCGACTGACCCATGATGGTCACGTTGTCAGGGTCGCCTCCGAATGCAGCAATGTTGTCACGGATCCACTCGAGGGCTATCACCAGGTCCGCCAGACCGGCGTTGCCGGAGTTCTCATACTGAGGGCCGTAGGCGGAAACATCCAGGAAGCCGAGGATGTTGAGTCTGTGGTTGAGGCTCACCATAACCACATCACCGTATCCGCACATCTCCTCTCCGTCGGCGCAGAGAAGTTCTATGGCTGAACAGCCTGCGAAACCGCCTCCGTGTATCCAGAGGATGACGGGCTTTTTTGCAGTGCTGTCGATGGTGGTGGTCCACACGTTGAGGTACTGGCAGTTCTCGTTTTTAGGCCAGTAACGGTGATCGAGGTAGGCGGTCTCATCGCGGCTGTCCTCGGTCATGGTCGGGCAGTTGAAGCCCCAGGAAAGAGCGTTTTTGATGCCTTCCCATGGACCTACGGGTTCCGGGAGATGGAATCTTTTGGCGTTGGCATACTTGATGCCTTTGAAGTTGAAGACGCCGTCATAGAAATAACCTCTGATAAGGCCATTCGGCGTGGAGACGACAGGGTATTCGTAATTGGAGATGAAGCTTTTGGGCATGGCTGATACTCCTTTCAGATCGATCGACTGCTTTGCCCGCTTTTTTGATCCGCTGCCGCGGAGACATACGGCTCACAGCAGTCGATTATGCGTTATTATATATATTATAAGAGGAGCAGCATATTATTGCACAGAAACTGCAGCGTTGAAGAGGTAAGAATCATGTCGGACAGAGAACTACAGACCACGAGGGGAGAGAGGATCTCCTACGGTATATATTTCTTCGGGCAGAACCTGCTCTGGTCATTCGCTGGACTGGTATCAACATTCCTGCTGGATATAGGTCTGGACGCCAAAGTCGCTTCGGCGGTCCTGCTGGGTCCAAAGATCTGGGACGCGGTAAACGACACGCTTTTCGGATATATCGTCGATAAGACGGAATTCAGGGGAAACCGGAAGTTCATTCCCTGGGTCCGGTTAGGGACCATGCTGATAGGAGTATCCACTGTATTCATGTTCGCAATAAACAGCGGTATCGGTAAACAGTGGGTCAAGATCGCCTGGTTCCTCATCGCGTATATCATATTCGACTGCGCGTACACCATGCTTGACGCCCCAATGTACGCACTTCCGACCGTCATGACTACCAACATAAAAGAGAGGACCGGACTCATCTCCTCAAACCGCTTCGGCGGGATAATGGGAGGGCTTGTGGGAACTCTGCTGGTTCCGGTCATCAGACCGAAACTGGGCTGGTTCTTCAGCGCTGTAGTCATATGCCTGATAAGCACGCTGTTCATGCTGCCTATCCTTTTCCTCGGAAAGGAGCGGACAGTAAGAGATCAGAGCGGAGAGGAGTACGGCCTTAAGCAGATGTTCGGATACATCGGGAAGAACCGGTATCTCACCATCAGCCTGCTGCTTATATTTATCGTGGGAGTGTGCTCGATAGAGACGACACTCAGTCTTCTGATGGCCAGAAACTGTCTTGGAGACGAGTCTCTGGCTACTCTGGTCACCGCGGTCACAAGCCTGCCCATGATATTCACGAGTCTTCTGATACCAAGGTTTTCCAGAAAGTACGACAAGAGGTCCCTGCTTATATTCGGGATGATAACGGCATTGATCGGGAGCGTCGGATGCAATCTCGCCGGATACGGCAGTATAGTGATGTTCTTTATACCGACAGTCATCAGGGGGATCGGTTACTCATTCTTCATGGTGATCAGCTACATGCTGATCGCCGACAGCGTGGAGTACGGGACATACAAGACCGGAGTCAGGGCATCTGGCATATCTTTCAGTCTGCAGACCTTTACTGCGAAGCTCAAGAATGCCGTGATAGGATCCGTGGCGCTCTTCGCGCTGGGCCTTTTCGGTTATGATTCCTCCATTGGAGAAACGGCAGTGCAGAGCGTCAGAGTAGCAAACGGGATATGGACAGTCTTTAACCTCCTGCCAGCCATCGGATATGCTGTAGCTCTGGTGCTGCTTATATTCTTCTACAAACTCAGGGATCCCGATGTGGAGGTCATGGCCAGGTATAACAGCGGGGAGATCAGCCGCGAAGAGGCGGAGTCACTGCTGGAGGAGAGATTCGGGAAGGCCGGAAGATGATAAGTCAGGAGATCAGGGAATTCAGATATGAAAGCGGCGATCTTCAAAAAGTGCAGGTCGTGCGTTTTGGATCCTTCAGCGAGATGGATTTTCTGACTCCGGATTTCGATCCGGAAAGCTTCGACCGGTTGGCAGATCTCTATGAGGATTACATTATAAAAAAGTATGCGTTCGCTTTTGGAAATCTCGTTCTGTTCCGGCTGCCGGAAGGGTATCAGGTCAGGCCAGTCAGAGGCGACCCGGAATACGGCGATATATACGATCCTCTGATCAGCGCGTCCATAACCATGGAACGCGCATTGAGATTCAAAAGCGGGGAACCGGTATTCTCGGATCCTGAAGCCGGAGAGTTGTTCAGGTATCTCAGAGAGACCGGATGTCTGAGAACCGTCAGAGGAATGTGGAACACGGTCAGGATACTGCCTGTATCGGACAGATTCGGATTTCTCAGCCGCAGCAGGGCGGACGCCAGGCTGAAGGTCAATTCCAGTTTCTTCATAATGGACGGATTCGACTGCGCGAGCAGGTACGACAGCATAGGCACGCCCTTTGGACTCTGCGTAAAGGACGGAAAGATACTGAGTCCTCCGATGTTTGGCCGGCAGGTGTTTCACGTCTCGAAGAGCGGAGAGACGGAGATAACCGGAGCGGATCTTACAGATTTGACTGTCCATATCGGGGATATGTCATTCCGGCACGGTGAGAACTGCCGGATCTTCCAGCGGCCTGCCGCGGGAAGGACTCCCGCAGGGGGATACGATACAGTCATATGCGGAAACAGAGTGACAGCAGCAAAAACGGGAGGGAAGACCTGTATACCGGCGGCAGGATTCGTGATCCGCACAGACGCTCCGATAAGAGATGCGGAAGGAATAACGGTGACTTACAGCGGGATGCCGGATACGGCTTTCGCGGTGCAGGTCGGCAACAGCACAGTTGTGGGCGGAAAGAAGACAGACAGCTTCATCTCACCGTTCTATAGCTTCATGAGACCGTTCACGCCCAGTTATCCTCCTACCTTCTATCCTCTTAGCTATAAAAAAGCCAGGGCACCGAGGATCGTTCTCGGAGCGGACGGAGAGGGAGAACCAATGCTCCTTTGGTTCGAAGGGGCGGGAAAGTTCGGATACAGACCGGGCACGGACAGCTGCGGTGCTTCCCTGTCAGAGGCAGCAGATATCTGCTGCCAACTCGGCATGCGCGACGGCATCCATCTTGACGGAGGGGGATCCGCGCAGATACTCCTGAACGGCAAAAGAACCTTGATGGTGTCCGACAGAGATGCGGAAAACTTCAATGAGGCGGAACGGGCTGTTCCTAACGGACTGTTCATCATGTGATCCTGCTCATGGCGGAGATCAAAGTGCTCCGCGTCTGAAGAGTTAAAGGACTGAGCATGACCAAACTGAGTCGGATCCTGGTTTCGATTCCAATTCAGTTGATGACAGATGATCGAGCAACACTGTTTAATACATCGAAAAGTATGTCCCGGTCGCAGACCGGGACATACTTGATTATAAAGCATATATTGCGTGAAACACTTTTTTTGCCAGTTACCGTGGATCAGGATTCCAGGATCTCGCTGAAATCGATATCGGGTGTGACCTGGACGGTATAGCTGGGGAATTCCTTCTCTACCTTTTCAACAGCATCCTGCAGAACCTTTCTGCGGTCTTCCGCATCAAAGCTTATGACGATGTCAAAGCGCATGTGCTTCTTATCGATGTCCAGGAAGAAACCGTGCATCTGCAAGACATACGGATCGGAAGTTACCATCTTCGCAACTTTGTCTCGGATCTTCGCGAAGTCAGGGTCTTTGGTGTTGTAGGCGTATACCCCTACACCGGTGAGCAACACGTCATACTTATCATATACTTCGGCGGTAAGGCCGCGTGTAAGGCGGTCGATCTCGACAGCAGTCATGGAGTCAGGTACTTCGATATGTACGGAACCGTTATAAGCATCAGGACCGTAATTGTGCAGCACGAGATCGTAGGCGCCTCTGACACTCGGATATCCGGCTATGGTCTTCTTGATCGCTACCGCAAGCGCGGCATCAGCGCGCTCACCGAGGATCTTGGACAGAGTGTCGCTCAGCATCTCAAAACCCGACTTGATGATGACCGCAGCGATAACAGCGCCGAGCCAGGCCTCCAGAGAGAGTCCGAAATAAAGGTAGATGAGAGCCGCTACCAGAGTGGAAGCAGAGATGACAGAGTCCAGTGTAGCGTCTTCTCCGGAGTTGACCAGGGAATCGGAATTGACCTTCTCCCCGACGCGCTTCACGTATCTTCCCAATATGATCTTGACCAGGACTGCGACGGCGACTATCACAAGGGAAGACGTGGAGTAATCGGGAGTCTCCGGACTGATGATCTTCTTTACGGATTCGATGAAGGCGGTGATTCCAGCATAGAGGACCAGGAATGAGATAGCCATTGCGCTTATATATTCGATCCTGCCGTATCCGAACGGATGCTTTTTGTTGGCCTCTTTTCCGGCGAGCTTTGTCCCGACTATGGTGATGACAGAACTCGCTGCGTCGGAGATGTTGTTCACAGCGTCCATTACGATGGCGATGGAATTGGACATGAGGCCAACGAAGGCCTTAAAAGATGCCAGCAGTACGTTGGCGAGTATTCCGATTACACTTGTCCGGATGATCACCCGGTCACGGCTCTTCTGTTCGTTCATTTTTCAAATGCTCCGGTTCTGTTTCAATATTTTTCATTGACGGCGTCCGTACCGGCTTGCTATCCGGATCCGACGGACGCTTGTCTTTTTCAGAGATCACAGGCCCAGTCTTTTCAGTTCTTCCTTATTTTGTTCAACTATTTCAGGGGTAAGAGTGTTGATCAGAAGCATGCACAGGGCTGCCACCACGAAGAACAAGGCGGGAACAAGAGAGATATGTAGCTTGATACCAATGCGGGCAAGAGGAGCCTGGAGGCCGGAGATGCCTGAATCATATCCGGTCGCTTTATGGCACAGCCAGAAAACTATGGCCTGGCTTGTGTAGGAGAGACGCATGAAGAATGCGCGTATCCCCATCAGGACACCGTCCTCCCGGCGTTTCTCCGAGACGACTACGGAGTCGACTATATCGGCCATAGCCGGAGTCATAAAGGTCCAGAATCCTCCAAAACCCAGTCCCCACACGAACATGCCGATCGCGAAAGCGATCTGGGTGTTGGCAAAGAACAAGGCGCCGGAGGCTGCAGCCATGGCGAAACTTGTGATAACAAGAAGCTTCTGGTTGTTGTTGCGGATGCGTTTGGCAACGGCGCGCCAGACCAGGATAGAGACAAGAGCGCCGACCAGCATGGCTGCGAATATGGGTGTCGTGGCAGAGCTCTTCATGCCAAGCACTCCGCTGACGACATAGTTCACGGAACCTGTCATGCACATGCAGGCGCTCTGGTAGAAGAACAGCATGAGGAGCAGCGCCAGGAATTCTTTATGTTTGACTGCTCGGACGAGAGACTTGAAGAAGCCTGTCTCGTCCTGCTGCTCTGCCGATTCTCCGGCATTCCTCATCTCAGAGGTCTCTCTTACGCCCTTTCTTATCAGGAAGGAACCGATGATTCCTATGACAGCGATTATCATGGCGCTGACCGCGAAGCTCTCAGGCTTTCCGTAGGAGTAGAAAAGCGGGGGAAGAACAGCACCGAACGCGATCCCGAAAACACCTATCGATGTAGATATGACCGCGGTTTTTGTTCTTTCTTCCGTTGAGCGGAACTTGTTGGGAAACACCTCCTGATAGTTGACTTCCCACAGAGAATAAAAACCGTCATTGAGACAGACAAATACTACCATCCATAAAAACAGTCTGACGGGCTTTGCTTTGATCCAGCCGGGCACTGCAAAGATGCCCACATAGGTAAGTGAGCATAAAATGATCCCCGAGATGATCCACGGCGTATGACGTCCGAACCTCTTTGTGACCTTGCTCGTCTTGCCGGTGATGTAACCGATCAGCGGGTCGTTCACTGCGTTCCAGATCGAATAGATGACCGTTGCTATAGTCACATAAAGCGCATCCAGATGCATCTCTGACTCATAAAAGTAGTAGACCATGATCCCGTATGCGCCGGAAAGGAACTCGGCAAGGAATTTGCCCGTGCCGTAAGAAGCCATTGTCAGGAATGATGTCTTTTTTTCAGTCATTCTGCACCTCACTTGTTTTTTTCAGAATTCTACATGCACATATATTTGAATGTCAACTGATGAACGATTATCTCATTTCAGCCATTTGTTCTGTCATGGTTCTTTTCGAATAGATGTTTCCCGCTTAAGGATATCTTCCATACACTGATGTGCGGCGGCATCATCTTCTGCTTCGATAGCCTTGATCAGGTTTTGCATATATACTCCCCAGAAGGCATCTATCAGAGCATAGAAATACGGGAAAGCAGCTTTCTGCTCTGCAGTGAATGGCCTTATCTTTTGATAGCCTTCAAGGAATGCACTGAGAATCGTATCTTCCTGATGACCGGACATATAGTCCGGGTAATCCATCAAACGGGCCTCAAAGACCGCCTGCATAACTGCGTCGAAATACAGATTATTGTCGCCGCATCGATTGAAATCGAATACACCGATCCTTCCGTCTGATGTCCGGTACAGGTTGCAGTCGCTGATATCGCCCTGGACGGCAAATCGTGGTTCTTTTCTGAAAGGCTCAATATGAGAAACAAGTTCTGAATGCTTCCGAATGATCTTATGACATAGTCCGCTGTCTATGGTAAGAAGCTTGTCTCTATGTCTGTTGAATGCATCAAAGCTGAAAAGATCATTTGACTTCAGCGGGTCGAAAAGCACTTCACTGCAGACATGAAAGTCTGCGCTTTCGGCAATGCCGTGCATCCTTGCAAGCAATTCTCCGGTATCTTCCGCGGTTTTTGGATCGACGATCTTTATCTCTCCGTCTTCAAAATTCTCGACAGTAACGATGACATCGTATCCATTGAATGAATAGCTGTTTGCATAATGCCCGCTGCAGGAATATGTTTTGGGTGTTTCGATCCCTTGTTCATACAAAAGAACAGCAAATCGGCTCTGTGCTTCGATTATATCCTGCGGTGCATCATCTTCGTTCTTGAAGCGCAGTACTAAGGAACTACCGTCCATAAGATCAGCCCGGATGATCAGCCTCACTTGCTTGGATCCAGGATTATCTTTTTCATAGTAATATCGCTGCAATTCAGTAAACGACAGGCATTCAGAATGAAAACCATAATCATAAAGGATAGTATTTATGTCGTTTGGTGTAATCACAAACACAACAGAATGATCTCCTAATTTTCAGTTAGTCATTTTCTTATAGATATAGGCGAGAATCCCCGTGCTTTCAAACATGGGATGAATCGCACAATCAGATGACTGATCAGTAAAACACTGATCCATTGATAATATTGTAGCTTTGTTGTAGAATAACAACAACGAAAGATGATGTCGGCGGAGATATCCGCAAGTGAACGGTTCAACTGAATGACCTGATACACATGCTCATCTTCGGATGAGCTTTTTTATTGCTGATGCTCGGTAAAAGACAATGGACAGAGAAGAAAAGAACAACCGAATAAGAGAGAAAGGAAAAGCCACGAGAGAGCGTCATGCGAATATGCTCTGCAGATGCTATGAAGTCAAAGTGGACTCTTCCAAAATGTCCAGGAAGCAGAAGGATGACGTCAATGCTCTGTTTCGGGAAGTTAAATGGCTTCATAGAGCTGGTATAACCTTGTAAGGTACCGAGGACTCAGGACAGTTCCCATGGGCATCGTGCCGGAGTTGATTTCGTTGAAGGTCAGTCATTATTTGACCTTGTCCTTGTAGCGGGAAAAGATTATTTTACAGTATTTCTCGAAACAGCTGATGACTTCCCGCCCGTACCAGCCGTTATGCTTTTCCGCCAGAGCGTAGGGAAGCTCATAGTGGGAGATCGTGACCAACGGCTCCTTTTACAAAATTAGACAGATTAACGGAATTGTGATGACAGACAGTAGCGTCGAGACAAGGATCGTCTGAGCTGCGAACTTCGCGTCACAGCCGTACTGCTCGGCGAGGATGGCTGCCGTACTGCCGGTTGGCATGGCGGTCAGAATCGTGGAAAGGCTGATAAGCAGAGCCGGTGCGCCGCAGAGCTTCAGCACGGCAAAGACCAGCAACGGAAATGCTGCCAGACGCAAAAGGCAGAAATAGATGACCGATCCGCTGAACAGACTTTTCCAGTCGATCTCAGCGAGAATGCTGCCCACGACCAGCATGGAAACAGCTGAAGTACAGCGGCTGACCGAGGAAACGGTTCCGGTCACAAAGGCCGGAAGAGGCGGTTGAGTCAGCATCAGAACGAAGCCCAGAGCCACAGCTATCACGCATGGATGCAGAAGCATTTTTTTGACAGCTTCCTTCCCGCGGACGTTGGTGAACAGCTTGAGGCCCGAGGTCCACATCGTGATGCGGATTGGAATCTGGAAGATTGAGGTATACATTACGGCGAGACTGCCGTAGATACTATCCACCACGGGAATGCCGATGAAGCTGGAATTGGACACAATCATGCCGTAGGACATGACGTTCGCCTTTTCCTTCGGAAAGCGTCGAAAAGCCAGCTTACTGCCGTAGATCGCGACAAGCTGAATGACCAGGGAAATCCCAACAGCCAGGGCACAGTTGAAAAGTAGCTCCTCCGTGACGGTAATGCCGCTGAGGAAGGAATTCACGATGTTGCAGGGCAGGATCAGATTGACCAGCAGCGAGGACATTCCCTTACGCACTGCCGGAGAAATGATCTCCAGCTTTTGCATCAGCATCCCGATGGCCAGTAGCAGAAGCAGCTGGAGCTGCAGCTGCAGCATTTGCAGGAATAAGTCCATACTTATGCTCCTAGAATGTCGAGGATGTGTTGGGCCGCGACGGTACCAACGCGCTCCCGGCTCTCATAGGTGCTGCCACCGATGTGGGGCGAGCACATGAAGTTGTCCAGCGACAAGAGCGGATTGTCCTTGTCAATCGGCTCCTGTACGGTAACGTCAAGTCCGGCGCCGCCGATGGGGCCGGTCTGCAGCGCCTGGTAGAGAGCGTCTTCGTCGATGATGCCGCCTCGGGCGGTATTGACCAGAATTAGCCCCGGCTTTGCCGCTGCCAGAACCTCAGCATTGACCATGTTGCGGGTGCTGTCGGTCAATGGGACACTGATGTTGATGAAGTCGGAACGGGAAAAGAGTTCCTTGACCGTCTCCACCTTCTCCGCGCCGAGGGCCGCAGCCTTTTCCGTACTGGCAAAAGGATCGTAGCCGAGGACAGTCATGCCAAAACTGTTTCTCATGATCCGCATAACGACCTGAGAGATATTTCCCATGCCAATGACGCCAAGTGTTTTGCCGGTCAGCTCATGGCCGACCAGCTCGGCGGGGCCGAAGCTGGTGTACTTTCCCTGCTTCAAGCCGTTTTCAGCCTGCTTGAGCTTCCGGGCCAGCGCCATCATATAGGTGACTGCCAGCTCACCGACGGCCTCCGCACCCATGGCGGGAACGTTGAAGACCTGCACACCGTGCTCCTTGGCGGCCTCCATGTCGATCCGATCCAAACCGATGCCGTGCATGGAGATAACCTTCAAATTTGGCATCTGCTCGATGCGTTCCCGGGACATCGGAACCTGCCGAACCAGAACCGCTTCGATCTCCTCGGGATGATCGAAATTGTCTACGATCTCATAGTGATCTGACAGCGTCTTCCGGACGGAATCCGCAACCAATTCATTCAGAAATACTTTCTTCTTCATTAGAAGAGCCTCCTGTCAATAGATGGGGGACGGTACCGAGGCACCGCCCCCACGTTTTGGAGTGAGATTTGGAAAAAAGAGGAAAGGATCAGGCGTGCGCCTCGTCCTGGTCGAAGCCGAGGATGAAGGACACAGCCGCAGCCACGACGATGGCCGTGACCACGCCGGCGATGGCAGCGCCGATGGTTTCCATGAAGATGGGCAGAGCCAGAATGGTGGAGTAGCCAACCACATAGGCCTTTATGCCGAGCAGACCGGCAACCACGCCGCCGACACCGCCACCGGCCATGACACCGATCATGGGTTTGCGGAGCCGCAGGTTGACGCCGTAAATGGCGGGCTCGGTCACGCCGGCCAGGATGCAGCCGATAGCCAGAGAAAAGCACTGGGACTTGAACTCCTTGTCCTTTGCCTTGAGTCCGACGCCGATGCAGGCGCCGCCTTCAGCCATGTTGTGGAGCAGGAATGCGGGACGGATAACGGGGTCGTAGCCGATGTCCGCAATGTTGGTGGGAATGAAGGGGGTGATAGAGGTGTGGGTGCCAGTCATGACCAGCCAGGGCAGACAGGCACCGAGAACGCCAACGCCAAGCCAGGGCACGTTGTCGCCGATGAACATGAAGAAGCTGGAGATAACACCGCCAATGTAGGCTCCGAGAGGCCCGAGGATCGTGAAGGCAAGGATGCCGGAAATCGTGATGGTCAACAGACCGACCAGCAGGGACTTGAAGATGCCGGGAACAATCTTATTGAAGAACTTTTCAAGATAGGCGCAGGGGAGGGCGATGAGCAGTGCGGGCATCAGGGAGTTGGAATACTTGACCAGTTTGACGGGGATGCCGAGCAGGGCCAGGGTCTCCCCGCTGCCGACCATGTTCAGGAAGGCGGGCGTCAGCAAAGCGCCAACTACCATCATCGCATAAGCGGGGGTCGCGTTCAGCTTCTTGGAGGCACCGTAAGCGACGAACAGCGGCAGGAAGTAGTAGGGGGCGTTGGCAAGCCAGCTGAGAATGGTGTAGGTCTGTGTCTTGTCGAAGCCGGGAGACGCGAGGTTGATGAGCAGGAGGATGACCTTGAGCATGCCGCCGGCAACCAGTGCGGGAACTGCAGGGGTGACGGAGGCGGAGGTGTAGCCGATGATCTCGCCAAAGATGCCTTTGACGCCCTTCTTCTTTTTGGGCTCGTCAAGGTTCTCGTCAATGGCGGCTTCTTCCTTGAAGTTGTTCTGCTTGGATACTTCCTGATAGACGTTGATGACGTTTTCGCCGAGAACCACCTGGGTCTGTCCACCGGCGACGACGGTACCGAGAACGCCCTTGACCTTCTTGAGGGCTTCGACGTCCGCCTTGCTGGGGTCCTTCAGCATGAAGCGGAGTCTGGTCATGCAGTGGGTGATGCTGATGACGTTGTCCGGTCCTCCGACCAGTTCAACGATTTCTCTTGCGGCCTGTGCCGCGTCAAGTTTTGTTGCCATTTTTTTCTTCCCTTTCGTTTTTGTGATTATAGATGGTTAATTATAGTTATGACCGATTGGTCAATAGTTCAGATCTTCTCCGTTGCTGGCGATGACCTTCTTCATCCAGTCAAAGGAGTCCTTTTTGTAACGCTTGAGGCTACCGTTGCCCTTGTCATCCATATCGACGTAGACGAAGCCGTAGCGCTTTTTCATCTCGCCAGTGCCGAGGGAAACCAGGTCGATGGGTGCCCACATGGTGTAGCCAAAACAGGGGACCTTGTCGATGTTAATGGCGTCTTTCATCTGCTGGAAGTGTTCGGAGAGAAACTTCATGCGGTAGGGGTCGTGGACTGTGCCATCTTCTTCCAGCTTGTCAATCTCGCCAAGACCGTTTTCAATTACGAAGACGGGCTTCTGATAACGGTCGTACAGCTCGTTGAGGACGAAGCGCAGGCCAAGCGGATCGAGGGACCAATTCCAGGGGGTCTTCGGCAGGTAGGGGTTGGTATCGCCACCCATGATGCCGATGGGATCGATGGAGGTAAAGTGGTCGGCGCAGATCGTAGTGCTGCGGTAGTAACTGAAGCTCACGAAATCCAGCGGATAGGCCTTGATCAGTTCCAGGTCACCCTCACGGATGTCCAGCTTCACGTTCTTCCTGGCGAAGATCTCCGCAGCGTAGTTGGGATACTCGCCGCGGGCCATGGTGTCGATGAAGAAGTAGTTCTCCCGACGCTGCTTGTACCAGGCGAAGACGTCTTCGGGCTTGCAGGTAGCAGGGTACATGGCAGACATGGCGAACATAGAGCCGAAGATCGCGTCCGGCATCCGCTTGTGTCCCTCGCGGATCGTGATGGCGGAGGCGACGAACATATGGTGCTCTGCCTGATAGTAGGTCTGGGGGTCCATGCGGTGAACGCCAATTTTGGAGTAGCCGTGGATCAGGTTCAGCTCATTGAAGGTCAGCCAGTATTTCACTTTCCCCTTGTAGCGGTCGAACAGCGCCGTCGCGTAACGGACATAACAGTCGATTAGATGACGGCTGTGCCAGCCGTTGTAATGGCGGGCCAGGTGATCGGGCATCTCGTCGTGACAGATTGTGATCAGGGGCTCGATCCCACAGGCCAGGCACTCGTCGATGACCTTCTCATAGAAGTCCAGGCCCTCTTCATTCGGGGTCAGTTCGTCGCCTGTTGGGAAAATACGGGACCAGCAGATCGAGAAGCGAAACACAGAGAAGCCCATTTCAGCCATCAGGTGGATGTCTTCCTTCCAGTGGTGGTAGAAGTCCACGGCCTTGTGGCTGGGATAGTACTGATCGTCATACATGCAAGGCTCAGCGCCTTCCGGCAGGCTCTCCAGAGAGTTGACCGAGCCGCGGCTGCCGTCTGCCATCTTCAGTGTAATCTGACGCTTGCGGCCGACGCTTCCGTCGGTAACGAAGTCCTGTGCATTGATCCCGCGTCCACCTTCATTGAAGCCGCCCTCATACTGAAAGTCCGCCGTGGCGCCGCCCCATAAAAAACCTTTTGGGAACGGTTGTGTGGAATGCTGCATCTCTTCTCCTCCTCGTTGTTTGTTATCTGGCTGTAGTGTGAATTACTTTCGTGTCGTCATGTGGATCGCGAAGCCGTTTATCTCTCGATCCAGGTAGATCAGCCGCATTGCTCCGTCCGGATTGTATTTGGCGGTCGAGAGATCAAAGCGGTAGCCCAGCTTTTCCAATTCGGAGATGGTGGTCGGGAGATCGGGTGTGTAAAAGGCCAGGTGCCCTTTGGTTCCGAAACCTTTCTCCTTCATCACTTCGATCTTCCCGTCTGCTGCGAACCATGACAAAGGGGTCTCAGCAGGCTCGCTCATGCCGAGGCCGAGCCTGAGCAAATCCCGCAATGCCTGAACTTCCTTGGCGTTTTCCGGATTGACGCCGACGTGCGCAAGATACAGTTCCATGTGTGCGTCCCCCTCAACATCAGTTTGTTAAATTTATCTTAATTGCTGACACAAATTGTTATTAATATCGTAATGATGGCACAGAAAAATAAATTTGTCAATAGCTATTACGTAAATTGTTAAAATTACCTTTTTGACGAGAATAAAGCCCCGGAGGCTACTCCGGGGCAAAAAGCTGGTATGACGTATCACATATAGTGATTGATATAATAGGTCGTGACGAGATCGACATATAGACTCATAATGATATGGTCACAGAGCAGCGCGGAGGATTTTTTCTTGACTGCGTGGGGCAGCACAACCTTGTGGGTCACAAGGGGAAGGTTTGGCGACTTCTCATTGAACGTGATCATAATGCTGTCTGATCCGGCTCTCTGCGCCGCTGCGACGAGCCGCGTGATACGGTCGGAATATCCGCCAACGGAGAAAATGATCACCAGATCCTCTTTGCGGAAAACCTTCTCATAGTCGTTAATCAGAACGGTATCGTCGTCCATCGAGATGTAGCGGTTCAGACGGGCAAAATTGTATTTCAGGAACCTCCCGGGAATAGAGGACTTGCCAAAGCCCGCGCAGATAATCCGGTCATGAGCCCGGAGCAGATCTGCCAGCGTCTGAAATGCTTCCTCGTCCATCTGTGAAAAAGCCTTGAACTCATCCTGATACAGAGCCAGAACCGCCTGCAGCATTCCGTTCGTCGATTCTTCCGCGCCGGAATGAGCGTATTTCATATAGCTGAACCGGAAATCGCTATAGCCGGAGTAGCCGAGCTTCCGGCAGAAGCGCATGACAGCGGAATGAGAGACCTTCAGGTACGCGGCAAGCTGCATCACAGTGTAGCGCTCGATCAAATCGAGATGCTTGATAATACCATCGTAGATCTTCAGTTCCGTTTTTGTATAGCTGGGTTTGTTGAATTCGATGATTTCCCGAAAATCCACATTCTCACAACCTTTTCTGATAATTTGAACAACTTTGATATACGTTTCTGTTATTATTATACACAAAAGCCGTCATTTGTTAATCTGTCATTGGATTAATCTTTGAACACAACATAATAAGTCTTTTTCCTCCTCGGTCAAGTAAAGATGATGCTTTTTTGAAAACATAGCAGCAGTCTCCTTATATGACCCAATATATTTAGCCGGGTGACCGTTGAAAGTATGCGATTTAAGAAAACAGCGCAGTGTAGCTGTTAGATGAGTGATTAGAAAGAGTCGCCCAATAATGTGTCTTTTCTTCTAATCATGATTAGAAGAAAAACTGCAAAAACAAGTCAATAAGGTTGAGCGTTCGAAACCTTATTTAGAGTGTAAAAAAAGGCCTCGGAAACTGTGAGTTTCCAAGGCCTGAAATCTGGCGTCCCCGAGAGGATTCGAACCTCCGACCCCTCGCTTAGGAGGCGAGTGCTCTGTCCAGCTGAGCTACGGAGACATGTTTTGTCACAACGATTATTATATGAGAACTGTCCTGAAAAGGCAACTGATAATCCTTATTAACTGTTGTGGTAGAATAACCGTATGGAAAAACAGGTCACAAGAAACGATCATACTTCTGTGCTGGGCTTTGCAGTCTGTCTGTTCATAGTTCTGTCGCAGGCCTCATCTTTCGTCTTCAGCAGAATGCAGACGAAAACTGATGCGGCGGCATGCTACCTGACCGCCATCGTACTGCAGACAGTATCTGCTGTCATTCCTTACTTCATCATATCCGCAAGATACGGACGCGGGGCAGGATACAGCATGCCTGAAAAAGAAGAAGCTGCGCTTGTCATTCCGCTGTTTCTTTCACTGTATTTCACATACTATATCTCAAGCCTGATGTGCAGCACCATATTCGGCAGCCAGGATGCAAATACGCCTTTGATCCCGGCCGGCCCGGAAGATCCGCTGCTGTTCACACTGGCTGTCATCTATTATGTGATAGCACCTGCTATACTGGAAGAACTGCTTTTCAGAAGAGCAATGATCAATGCCATCCTGCCTTATGGAAAGTGGTTCGCCGTGATGATCAGCTCACTGCTTTTCGCCATGTCCCACTGGGACAGAACAAGAGTCATCCCGGTATTCATCTTTTCGTTTTTCCTTGCTGTGATATATATAGAAACGGACAACCTCACGGTTTCGTCCGTGATACATCTGCTGAACAACACGTTTGCATTTGCCGGACTGTATATGAGTTCGGGATTCGATCAGGATACGTCTTCGTCGGTAATGATGACTGCAGCCGTTGCGGGCTTCGTCTGTTTTATAATCCTTGCGGTAACGCTTCCGCTGGGAAGCATATTCTCTCCTGACGGGAGGACAGCCGCGGTCAAAAAGGATTTCTGGTCTTACCCGGTCGTCATAGCGTTTCTGGCGTATATCCTGCTGCTTGCACTGCACTAAGGAGTATCTGACATGATCCCTCAGGATGAAATATATATGAAAAGAGCCCTCGAGGAAGCCGGGAAGGCTTTGGAGAACGGAGATGTTCCCGTCGGTGCCGTAATAGTTAAGAACGGCAGAGAGATAGCTTCCGGATTCAACAACAGGGAAGTGCGGAGCGATCCGTCTGCCCATGCCGAGATAGAGGCGATAAGGCAGGCCTGTACCGCTCTGGGCGACTGGAGACTTGACGGATGTACGCTTTATGTCACTCTCGAGCCGTGCGCCATGTGCACCGGCGCGTGTATAAGCGCAAGAGTCTCCCGCATCGTTTTCGGGGCATATGATAAAAAGGCCGGATGCTGCGGGAGCGTGGCCGACCTCACAGCTCTCCATCTGGACAGTGAACCGGAGGTGTTCGGCGGCATCCTTCAGGAGGAGTGCGAATCAGTACTGAAAGAGTTTTTCAAAGAGAGAAGGACCGGTGATGGCGGGGATCGACTCAAAGATACGCAAAGCTGATGAGCTGTATCATCTCATAGATGACGGCGACGAGATCGCTGTCGGCCTTTCGGGCGGTAAGGATTCTACTGTCCTTATCTGGGCGCTTGCAAAACTGAGAGAATACTGCGGCAAGGATTTCGGGATAACCGGGCTCACGATCGATCCGCAGTTCGGCGGATCTCCAGGCAGCTATGAACGCCTCACGGCGTTCTGCGAGGGACTCGGCGTGAAACATGTAGTAAAACCTGATAATATATACAATGTCGTCTTTGAGATCAGAAATGAGATCAACCCCTGTTCGCTGTGCGCCAGAATGCGGCGCGGAAGCCTGAACAGGACAGCAAAGGAGCTGGGCTGCAACAAGGTCGCGCTCGGCCACCATATGGACGATGTGGCTGCCACTTTCTGGATGAATCTCAGGGACGAAGGCAGGCTGGGGACGTTCTCTCCTCTCACATATCTTGACCGATCAGATATAACTGTGATAAGACCTATGGTGCTGTGCAGAGAGAAAGAGGTTCTCAGGACCGCGGAAGAGATCATGGCTCCGGTCATTGAGAGCGGATGTCCGGTAAACGGAAAGACAGAGCGCGCCGCGGTAAAAAAGATAATGGATGATGAGATGTCCTGGCTAGGGGATGATCCGTGCCTGAGGACTTTTGAAGCGATACAGCGCAGCGGGTTATTCGGATACAACACGAAAGACAATGAGTAAAAAAGACCGTCTCAGAAGGAAAAAGAGGAAGAATCTCAAAGCAGGGGGACTCAACCCGCCTGCAGGTCTTTCTTTTGCTCTGACCGGGACGGAAGAGACGGCAGCAGATACGATACCTGCTGAAACTGAACCCGCGGAAACGGAGCCGGCACAGGAATTTGCAGATGCGGCGGAGACAGCATCTGCGGAAGAAGAGACGGCGTTGACCGGGGAAGGACTGGAAGATACCGGATCTGCGGAAGCGGAAGAAGCACCGTCGCAGACAGAGACTGCGGACAGAGAAGAAGTAACGGCGGAAGCTGAGGAAAAAACAGAAGAAGCTGCTGATCCCGAAGCTGCGGAAACGCCGGAAGATCTTCCGGAGACTGAGACTGCCACCGCACCGGAAGGAGCGGAAGAAGTACCGGAGGAAGAGGAAATACCGGCTGATAACGGTACTGAGGAGACGGCAGAAGGACCTGCAGATGCTGTAGCTGAGAAAGCGTCAGAAGAAACAGCGGAGGCCGATGCTGCCGAAAAAACAGAAGGACATGCCGACACAGAGTCTGCACAGACAGAAGAATGGCTGCCGCTGATCTGGGAAGAAACGGACGAGCCAGCAGAAACAGGGGAGACGACAGGGGACGGAGATCATCTGGAGCTCGTGTTTGCCGATCTGTTTGAGGAGCCGGTACGTATGTATGAACCGCCGACACCCCGTTTCTACCGCGTCGGGAAAAAGCTGGCCTGTGCCCTTGTCGCGGTATTGCTGGGGCTGACTGCGGCATACAACCTGGGCTATACGGAAGTAATAGAGACAGAGATAGACAGTTATGTCATTGAACCGCTCAAGGTCGTCGAGACTATGCCGGAAGAGGAAGAACCGTCGCCTGTACCGGCAGCGGAACCGCAGCAGGAGCAGAGCCAGGAGATCCTGGACGCTCTGAGTTTTACAGACGCGGATATCGCATACAAGAAAACGGTCGTTTATCTGACATATGACGGGAATACCGTCGAATTTATGTTTGATGAGCCGTCGATAACTGTCAGAACGCTCCTGAATACTGCCGGTGTCACGCTGGAGAACGAGGACACTGTGGAACCGGGGATGAACCGCACGCTGGGTGACAGGGACAGCGTCAAGGTCACCAGGATCAGGCACGAGGAGTACACCGAGACCGTCACTATACCTGCCACTACCGAGATCAAACTGACGCCGCTGCTAAAGGCAGGAAGAACGAAAGAACTGAATCAGTCCTCAAAACACAGCGGAGAAAAGGTCCTGACCTACAGAGACGAGTATATAAACGGAGAACTGACAAAACACGAAGTCATTTCGGAAAAGGTCACGAAAGAGCCCGGACGGTCGCTGACGCTGCAGGGCGCAGCGGTGACTATGAGCGCCATAAACGGCGCAAAATATACGGACGTGATGATCTCCGGAAACGCCCCGACCAGTTACGAGAGGCTGATCACCGGATACTGCACGGCATACAACTTCAACAAGGGATGCTGGGGCGCCAGCGGTATGTATCTCAGCCAGGGATTCGTGGCGGTCGACCCCGATGTTATCCCTTACGGCTCACTGCTCTACATCACGAATTCGGACGGCAGTTTTGTCTACGGCTGGGCTATCGCCGCCGACTTCTGCGAGGCTGCGTCCTGGGGATGGATCTCAGTGGACCTGTTCTTCGACACATACGAGGAATCGGTGCTGTTCGGAAAGCACACTATGAACATCTACATAGTCAAACAGCTGTACCGTGATGAGCTGCAGCAGTTCGTGGCAAGACAGGGCTATTTCGATGCCAGAGTACCTGCCAGGCCTGCCCCTGCTCCCGAACCTGAACCTGAACCGGAGGAACCGGCACAGACGGAGGAACCGGAAGCGCCTGATGTGCCGGAAGTCCCGGAACAGACCGAAGAGCCTGAACAGCCGGAAGAACCGGCAGAGACTGCAGAAACGGAAGTTCCGGAACAAAGCGCAGAGGGCAGTGAGACTCCGCCGGAAGGCGAAACAGAAGGAACACAGTGAGTTTTAAGAATATGGCAGAGCGGTCCCGTATCTCCGGGACCGCTTTTTGCTGCACCGATGAGCGTAATGAGCCCCGATCAGCAGCGCAGGAAGGGCCGTTTTCTTCAAAAGGCACAAAAAAACGGCTTTTAAATCAGCATGTTTGCAAATTGACTGACAGGCATCAAAAAAACTATGATAGACTCATGAAAATGCGATCAGTTTAACCATTTTCTAAATAACGAAGAAAGGCAGAAATTGTATGGTACAGGATTATTACAAGAACGCTATTACCAGTTCGTCCATTCTGTATTTCCACAAGCCCGACAAGGACCTCAAGATGGATTTCACACTGGACCCGAACGGCAAGGGCGTATCAGGCGGACGCTTCGGCAAAGTCTGGCTGGAAGATGCTGAACCGACGATCAAGATCCTCGACAACGGCGACGTAAGGTTCCGTTATTATGCCCCTGAGGCAAAGAAGGTCGAAGTCGCAGGCTGCGGCGGATATTTCAGTGATGAAAAGGTAGCCATGACAAAGGGCGAGGACGGCTGGTGGAGCTGTGTCATCTCCGGCATCAAGCCCGGATTCCACAACCACAAATACTGGGTCGACGGGAACCTCATGGTCAACCCCGACGCGCCGGTAGGCTACGGCTGGTTCTATCCGATCAACGTTTTCGATCTCCCCGGAGAAGAGGACGGCTTCTGGATGCTCAAGGATGTTCCCCACGGCGACGTGAGAATGGAGTATTACAAGTCCTCCGCCACCGGACGCACCAAGCTCGCCTGGGTATATACCCCGGCAGGATATGATGAGAGCGACAAGAGATATCCCGTTCTCTACATCCAGCATGGTGTCGGCGAGAACGAGATGGGCTGGGTATGGCAGGGCCATATCAACATGATCGCGGACAACCTCATCGCTGAGGGAAAGATGGAAGAGATGATCATCGTCATGAACTGCGGCTACGCGTTCGTGGAAGGCGAGAACCCCGTGTTCCTGCCCGGTGATTTCTCCAAGGAACTGACGGAAGACTGCATCCCGCACATCGATGCCGAGTACCGCACGATCGCGGACAGGAAGCACAGGGCGATGGCAGGACTCTCACTCGGTTCTTCTCAGGCATTCTTCATCGCCAATGAACACAGGGATCTGTTTGCGAATCTCGGCGTGTTCTCCGGCGGCTTCCCGATCGTGAATACTTTCGGATACTGGGACTACACCGATTACTACAATGACCCCGAGCAGGTCAACAAGGACTTCGACGTTCTGTTCATCTCCGGCGGCGATGACGAGGGATATCCCGAGCGCACCGCTCCCGTGGTGGAAAAGGAACAGGAACTGGGTGTCAATGTGATCGGTTATCATCACCCCGGATTCCATGTATGGGATGTCTGGAGATTCTCAGCCCGTGAATTCATGCAGAGAATATTCAAATAAGGGGGAGGATTGACAATGATCAGAAAAGAAATACTTGAAAATCAGGCCCTTAAGGCCCATGCGCTGTTCTGGGACGACCCACATCGCGATCTTACCAGGTCAAACGGCACATATTACGATCTTCCCAAGGGCGTTGAAGTCCTTGAGAACGGAGACGTCAATTTCGCCTACAATGCTCCTGACGCCAAGTCGGTCCAGGTAGCGGGAACAGGCGGATCATTCCCCGACACGCCCATCGATATGGTAAAGGGAGAGGACGGCTGGTGGAGGGCCACCGTTTCCGGACTGGAATCAGCGTTCCACTTCGTCAACTTCTATGTCGACGGCACAAGAGCGCTCAACCCCTACATGCCCTACGGATACGGATACGGACGCGTCATGAACTTCTTCGAGCTTCCTGACAAGTACTCCGATTTCTATCTCTTCCATGATGACATCCCGCACGGCAGTGTAAGGATGAATTATTTCTATTCCGAGACAGTAGGCGACTGGCGCACATGCTGGGTCTACACTCCTCCCAAATATGAGCAGAACAGGGACAAGAGATATCCCGTATTCTATCTGCAGCACGGCGGTGGAGAAGCGGAATCCTGCTGGATCTGGCAGGGCAAGATCAACAACATCATGGACAACCTGCTGGCTGACGGACAGTGCGAGGAGATGATCGTCGTCCTCAACTGCGGATATGTCTACAGGAAGGACGGAGTCATCGGAGCGAACCCCGTGGCGAGCCCGGTGGAAGACCTCATTGCCAATGACTGCGTGCCGTTCATCGACAAGAAATACCGCACCATAGCGGACCGCCACCACAGAGCGGTCTCCGGATTCTCCATGGGCGGCGGACAGACCATGAACACCGTCATCAAGTATCCTGAAGTGTTTGCGAACGCAGGCGTTCTCAGCGCTCCCGGCATCCGCTCCGACAGAGAGGACAAGCTTGGACTGCTCAGCGATCCTGAGAAGTTCAATGCGAATTTCGATCTGTTCTTCGTCAACGCAGGCGCATACGAGCCCGCAGGACCGATGCTCAAGAAGCAGACCAGAGAGATGCGCGACAAGGGATACAAGATCGTATTCTTTGAGTCTCCCGGCTATCATGAGTGGGCGCCCTGGCGCTACGGCGTGGCCGAATTCGTAAAGAGACTGTTCAAATAATCATCCGCGCATATGAAAGAGGGCTGCAGCCATTGAGCTGCAGCCCTTGCTCTTTCAGTGAGATCAGCTCCTGCCGAACTGGTCGTAGGCGGAAGCTATCTGATACTGGGAAGTGATCCCGAAGTACTCCTCGAGGCAGAGACCGGATTCATATACCTTTGTGGCAAGATCGACTCCGAGGTATCTGACGTGCCACGGCTCATATTTGTAGCCTGTGATGCTCTGTTTATTCTTGGGGTATCTGATTATGAAGCCGTATTCGTGACAGTGCTCAGCCAGCCACTTGCCTTCCGGAGTCTCCCCGAAGTTGTCGTCCAGAGAGTTCAGGTCCATCGCAAGTCCGGTCTGATGTTCAGAGTGGCCCGGTCTGGCAGAGAAGGTATCGGCTTTCTCCATGCCTCTCTTGTTGACGTATCTCCAGTAGATCGATTCCTGCGTGCTGTAGGATCTGTAGCCGGATACTATGGAGAGACTTATGCCGTCCGCGGCTGCCGCTTCTTTCATGCTGTTGAATGCCGACATGCAGGCGGAGGTGAGACCGCCGGGAGCGTAGGTGGAGGGAAGAGGATATGTCTTGTTGGCGATGATCACTCCTCCGATATATGTGATCCCGTTCTTCTTGGTTATCTTATAGCCGTTTGCGGTGTATTCGTCTGGCTGGACGTTCCACTTCGCGTACAGCGTCACGGGACCGGATAGGACCGTTCCGTCAGCGACATCGTTCCCGTCCTTGTCCGTCCACCCCGCGAAGACGTACCCGTCGCGCCAGGGGGCCTGCGGGTATTTGAATGGATCGCCTTCGTTGACCGAGACCGCACTTACGCTGCTGCCGCCGTTGGAATCGAACGAGACCTTGAAGGTGTTTCTCTCCCAGCTGGCTTTAAGAGCAAGTCCGCCAAGAGGCAGCGTGTCTCCGTTTTTATACTCGTTGTCATCCTGATCGTACCAGCCGAGCAGATGGTATCCCTTTTTGCTCACGGACGGCAGAGACAGGACATCATCGATATGGTAGCTGACCGCATCGGCGCTGCCTGCGCCGTCGGTGTCGAATGTCAGTTCATAGTACTCGTAGTCCCATCCGGCAGTCAGTACGCAGTCGCCCCACGGAAGCACCGTACCGGCGGTGACCTGAGTCCCTTCGGAATCATACCAGCCCTGGAAGACATAGCCTTCCCGTACCGGAGCGTCAGATGGGAGCGTGAGAGCATCACCGGTGCGCAGGGTAACTGCAGCAGGGATATCCGATGTCCCGCCGGCAGGATCGAATGATACTTTATACTCATTTCCGATCCACTCTGCGGTGAGAGTAACATCATCATCCGGACTGAAGGGAGAAAGGACTCTTTCGCCTCCGGAGGTCCACCCGATAAAGGTGTAATCCTGTCTGACCGGTTCCGGGAGTTCGATCTTTCTGCCGAGCTTGACTCTTACGGCATCGATCTCGTCTCCGCCTGAGCAGTCGAAGGTGACCAGGTGATTGATGAATCCCGGGCCTACGACGTCATAGAGCACCAGGCCGGCGGCGACCAGCAGCAGTACGGCTGCGGTCACGGCCAGAGTCTTCTTTTTCCTGTTCTTTTTGACGGATGCTGTATCGGACGATACTGTCTTTTCCTTTTTTTTCACTGATTTACTCCATTGTTCAAGTAACTATGTCTATTATAGTTTTTTTGTTCCGGCACGGAAAGTGAGACGCGGACAAAAAGAAAACAGGCCCCTGCTAAGGGGCCTGTGCCTCCTGTCCCTGTCGGGTAGGAGTAAAGGTACAAAAATGAGGAGAAGAGTGAGTTGGCATTCATGAGCCGTTGCGGTGCTCACAAATGTTACTATGGATATGATATCGGAAGACTGTCTGTTTATTGTTACGGTATTTGAAACAAACTGTTAATACGGAAAAGTCCTGCTGCCGGTCACGGCAGCAGGACTTGTGGGATATTGATTCAGATGACTGTTACAGACCGGCGACTTCAAGAGTATCTCTTGCGATCATGATCTCTTCATTGGTGGGGAGGACCATGGCAAGGACCTTGCTGTCCGGAGTGGAGAATACGGCTTCTTTGCGGCTGGCTTCATTATTCAGCTCCCTGCTGATCTTGAGGCCCATGTACTCCATCCCTTCGCAGATGGCTTCGCGGGTCTCGGCGTCGTTCTCACCGATGCCTCCGGTGAAGATGACTGCGTCGACTCCGCCCATCTCAGCGGCATAACCGCCGAGGAATCTCTTGATCTGGTGGATGAGGATGTCTACGGTGAGCTGTGCTCTCTCGTTTCCGTCCTTGGCGGCCTGGCGGATGTCTCTGCAGTCGCTGGATACTCCGCTGACTCCGAGGAAGCCGGATTTCTTGTTCATGAGATCGCTGAGCTCGTCAGGGGTGAGACCTTCCTTGTTGGCGATGTACGTGACCACGGACGGATCTATGCCGCCGCTTCTGGTGCCCATGATGAATCCGTCAAGAGGCGTGAGGCCCATCGATGTATCGAAGCATTTGCCGTCCATTATGGCGCACAGGGAACTGCCGTTTCCGAGGTGGCAGGTGATGATCTTCGTGCCTTCGGGATCGATACCTCTGAGCTCGAAGAAGCGCTTGCTCACATAGCGGTGGGAGGTTCCGTGGAAGCCGTAGCGGCGGATGGAATACTTCTCATAGTATTCATAGGGGATCGGGAATATGTAGCTCTTGGGAGGCATCGTCTGATGGAACGACGTGTCGAACACGGCGACCATCGGGACATCGGGACCGAACACTTCGCGGCATGCTCTCATGGCGATCGCCTGAGGCGGGTTGTGAAGAGGTCCGAGTTCGCGGAGATCGTAGATCGTGTCGATGACTTCGTCGGTCACCAGTGTGCTCTGCTTGTAGATCTCGCTGCCGTGGAGGACCCTGTGGCCTACCGCGACGATCTCGCTCATATCGTCGATGACCTTTCCTTCTCCGGAAGTCATCTGCCTGACGACCTCAAGGAAGGCCTCCTTGTGGGTCGGGAAATCCATCTTCTTCTCGATCTTTGCGCCGCCTGTGACGCTGTGGGTGATGAATCCGCCTGCGCCAATGCGCTCGCAGTTGCCCTTGCAGATCACCTGCTCGTTATCCATCTCGATCAGCTGATATTTGAGGCTGCTGGAACCGGCATTTATGACTAGAACCTTCATATTCTGCTCCTTCTTTGTTGCTTTACAAGCCTTTTCTACGCATCTATAATTATAGCAATACAAAGGTGTTTTGCAAGGACGGAAGGGGGCCTCAGATGAGTGTTTTCGGGGTCGTCTGCGAGTGCAATCCCTACCATACCGGGCATAGAAAACTGATAGATGAAGCCTTCGAAAGAGGAGCAGACAGACTGGTCGCCGTGATGTCCGGGGACTTCGTCCAGCGGGGAGAACCGGCAGTCCTCTCAAAGTTTGACAGGGCAGAGGATCTGGTTGAACAGGGCTTCAGCCTTGTTTTCGAACTTCCTGTCAGATATTCACTTTCATCTTCTGAAAGATTTGCGGCCGCGTCGGTGGGACTTCTGGATGCCCTCGGAGCGGTCGATACTCTTTTTTTCGGCAGTGAATGCGGAGATACGGATCTTTTGAAGTCCATAGCTGAAACCGTGGACGATGAGAAAACGAAAGCCAGAGTCAGCGAACTGTGTTCGGAAGGATACAGTTATCCCCGCGCCCTTTCCGCGGCGGTCGGGGAGATAGCCGGAAAGAGACTTGCGGATGAGATGTCCCGCCCGAACAACATACTTGCCATAGATTATCTCCGAGCTGTCAGGTCATTCGCTTCAGGAATGACTGTGGAAACGGTGAAAAGAGATGACGACGGATACAGTGCGCATGCCGTAAGAGATATGATCCGCACCGGTACTGAACCGGAAGGATATGTCACGGCAATGACCGCAGAACTCATCAGGAAAGGCGACACCGTTTCGCTGGAGAGATGGGATACGGTCTCGATGACGATGCTCAGACAGCTCACAGAAGATGACGTGAAGCGCATACCCGATATATCCGGAGGGCTGGAGAACAGGTTCTACAGGGCAGCCAGGGAGGCATCGTCGCTTGGGGAGTTCTGCTCGTCGGTCAACACCAGGAGCTTCACTCTAAGCAGGATAAGGAGAGCTGCAGCCTGCGCCGTATGCGGGATCTTCGGAAGCGCACCGGCGGTCCCGCCGTATGCAAGGATACTGGCTATCGGAAACGGAGGGAAAGAACTGCTCCGGGATATCACGGGAGCATGCCGTATACCTGTCTCCGAGAACCTCTCAAAGCTCTCGGCAGTGTCGGAAGATGCGGCGCTGATCGCGGCAGAGGAAATGAGGGCCACCGACATCTACAACATAGTAAGGAATATACCGCGGCCTGCGGGAGAGGATCTGAGCAGGCGGCTGATCATAAGGAACTGATGTATACATATCGATTCACAACTGCGTCTCAGAGAGAGACGGAAGAATTAGGGGAAAGATTCTCCGCGTATCTGGACCCCGGTACTGTCGTGGCGATGTACGGGGATCTGGGGGCCGGCAAGACGGCATTCACCCGCGGAGTACTCAGAGGACTGGGCTACGACTGCACCGTCAGCAGCCCGACTTTCGCTATCGTGAACGAATACCGCGGGGGAAGGCTGGATCTGGCCCACTTCGACATGTACAGGATCTCGTCTGAGGACGAACTGTACGGCACCGGATTCTACGATTATCTCGACGGGACCATGACCGTCTTCATGGAGTGGAGCGAGAACGTCCCGTTCGCCGTGGACGAGGACGCCGTAAAGGTGAGGATAGAACACGGAGAAGGCGATATAAGGATCATAGAGATAGATTTCCAGAAGGAGATTGAGATTTGATCATACTTGGAGTGGATTCATCATCCGCCGCAGGAAGCGCAGCGGTCAGCAGAGACGGTGAACTGCTGTACGAGGCGTTCGCCAACGAGGGGCTTACGCATTCCCAGACACTTCTGGTAAGATGCGACGAGGCTCTGCGGGCCGGCGGCGTCAGACCTTCAGATGTGGACGTGTTCGCGGTCACATCGGGACCGGGCTCCTTCACCGGACTGAGGATCGGAATGGGACTCGTCAAAGGGATGGCATTTGCGACAGGAGCAAAATGCGCAGGGGTGTCCACTTTTCTCGCGCTTGCGGAACCGCTCAGGCATTCCGGAAGAGATATCCTGACGGTGCTTGATGCAAGACAGAAAAGAGCGTACTGCTCCGCATACAGATCCTTGGACGGGGAACTGTATAAAGTCATGGACGAGTGCGTCCTGAACTTTTCGGAACTGAACGAGGCAGCCGGCAGAGCGGGGCTGACAGCTCCGCTGGTCGTGGGGGACATCTCCATGGAGGCAGTTTCCTATGTGGACGAGGCCGAATACGCCGGTGATGACCTCAGATATGTCCACGCCGGGCATGTCTGCAAGGCGGCTCTGTCTATGGCGGAGAAGGGACTTCTCTGCAGCGCGGATGAACTGAGACCTTTCTATCTCCAGCTTTCCCAGGCTGAGAGAAACAGGATACACAGCGATCGAGAGGAGAAATAGAATGAAACTGATGATAGGCAGTGACCACGGCGGTTTTGAGCTCAAGAAGGCAGTCAAGGCACATCTTGAGGAACTGGGATACGAAGTGGTCGATGTCGGCTGTTATGAGCCGGCGAGCTGCGACTATCCCGATATCGCCAGGGAAGGATGCAGCAGGATACTCAGCGGTGAGTGCGAGAGAGGGATCCTCATCTGCGGGACAGGAATAGGCATATCTATGGCAGCCAACAAGATCAGGGGAATACGCGCAGCTTGCTGCAGCGATACATACTCGGCAAAATATACCAGGCTCCATAACGACGCCAACGTGCTCTGCTTCGGAGGCCGCGTGGTCGGAGACGGACTGGCGTGTGAGATCGTGGACGCCTATCTCTCGGTGGAGTTCGAAGGCGGCCGGCATCAGCGCAGAGTCGATAAGATAATGGCGCTCGAGGCTGAAGAAAGATGAGAGCGGGGACCGGTGACGGCAGAGCTCTGGCCGGAAGGATCCTGAAGTATGTTCTGGTATACAGTCTGCTGACGGCAGTCGAAGCCGGGCTCGCTTATCTGGGCTATCTGTTCTTCAGGACAGGATTCTTCCAGGACTGGTTCAGGTATCTGCTCATCGGAGCCGATGCGGTCTTCATGCTCGGGCTGTTCTGGCTCGTCAGCAGGAACATTTCTTTTGACTGAAACATCCGGCAGCGCACGGATGCGGTTTTCTTTTTATTGATTGGAGGGTTAATGATGGACAAGCTTCTTAAACTGCTTTGCGAAGACGCGAGGCTTCCGGTTGAGACTCTGGCGACCATGACGGGAGACACTCCCGAGGGAGTCGCGGAGAAGATGCAGAAGATGGAGAACGACGGCACGATACTCGGATACCGCGCAGTCGTAGACTGGGACAAGGCCGACAGAGAGATGGTCGAGAGCTACATCGACCTGAAGATAGCTCCCAAGAAGGATTTCGGATTCGATGAGTTCGCTGAACTGGTATCCCAGATGCCAGAGGTCAAGAGCTGCACGCTCATGAGCGGAGGCAGCGACATCTCGCTCGTCGTGGAAGGAAGGAGCTTCAAGGACATAGCGCTCTTCGTGGGCAGACGTCTTGCCCCGATGGAGTCCGTGATCTCCACAGCGACCAGATTCGTTCTCAAGACATATAAGAAACAGGGACATGTAGTATCCGCAACCAATACTGACTACAGGGAGATGGACATCTGATGGAATATAAAAGACTGATGTCTTCCCAACTGCAGGAGATAAAACCATCCGGCATAAGAAAGTACTTCAGTTTGGCTGAGGAGATGGGCGACTGCCTTTCACTCGGCGTCGGCGAACCGGATTTCGTAACGCCCTGGGAAGTCAGGCGCGCGGGCATCGAGAGCCTCGATCAGGGAAAGACGTTCTATTCCGCGAACGCGGGACTCAGGGAGCTCAGAAGACAGATCTCACTTTACCTGGAGCGCGCATTCAGCCTCAGATACGATCCCGATACCGAGACCGTGGTGACGGTCGGAGGTTCGGAAGCCATAGACATGGCGATGCGGACTCTGCTGAATCCGGGAGATGAGGTGCTCCTTCCGACCCCGTGTTTCGTCTGCTATGAACCCATAGCAAAGATGTGCGGCGCAAAAGTGACGCCGCTGATCCTGAAGGAGGAGAACGAGTTCAAACTGACGGCAGAGGAACTGCGGAAAGCCATCACTGAGAGGACGAAGATCCTGGTGCTGCCGTTCCCCAGCAACCCGACGGGTGCAGTGATGGGACGAAGCGATCTGGAACAGATAGCGGAGGTCCTGAAGGGGACCGATATCTTCGTGATCTCAGACGAGATATATTCGGAGCTTACATACGGCGGAGACCGCCATGTATCTCCCGCTTCCATCAGCGATGACATGTGGGCGAGGACCGTTACGGTGAACGGCTTCTCAAAGTCATTCGCCATGACCGGCTGGAGACTCGGATATGTATGCGCTCCCGCTCCCGTAACCGAGCAGATAGTGAAGATGCATCAGTTCGCGATCATGTGCGCTCCGACCACGGCACAGTATGCCGGCATCGTTGCGCTCAGAGACTGCGAGGACGTGGTCGCGACGATGAGGGACGAATATGACATCAGAAGAAGATTCATCGTCGACGGATTCAACCGCATCGGGCTACACTGCTTTGAGCCAAGGGGAGCCTTCTATGTGTTCCCCAGCGTCGAATCCACGGGCCTGACGGAAGAGGAGTTCTGCGAGCAGCTGATCAGGAAGAAAAGAGTCGCCGTCATACCGGGCACCGCATTCGGGCCCGGAGGGGAAGGGCATGTGCGCGTGTCCTACAGTTATTCCATCAAACACATCAAGGAAGCTCTCCGCAGGATCGGAGAGTTCGTGAACGAGTTATGACAGAGGCTCTTGTTATCCGCGCGAACGCGAAGCTCAACCTGTCTCTGGATGTCACCGGCGTGAGGGAAGATGGGTATCATACAGTGGATATGGTGAACCGGTCGGTTACTCTGTTTGATGAGATAAAGATAGAGCTGACTCCGGGACGCCCGTTCTCGATAGAATCGAATGTCCGTTATTTCCCGACTGATGAAAAGAACCTCATCTGGAAAGCCGCCAGAAAACTGACCGAAAAGATCGGCGCTCCGATGCCGGAGGCAAGATGCACCGTGCGCAAGAGGATACCGTCGCAGGCAGGACTCGGTGGCGGCAGCGCGGATGCTGCGGCTTCTCTGATAGGATTCAACACGCTTCTCGGCGCAGGGCTTGATGAAAGCGAACTGTGCAGCATCGGAGCCTCGGTAGGCGCGGATGTCCCTTTCTGTGTCATCGGAGGAACAGCGCGGGTAGGCGGTATCGGAGAAGAGATACATGCCATCAGCGACAGTCTGTACTGTCCCATGCTGATAGCGATGCCAAGATACGGGCGTTCTACTAAAGAGGCATATGCATTGCTTGACCGCACACCGGAGCTGGCGCATCCCGATACCGAAAGCGTCATCACCGGGCTGGCGGAAGGCGACGCGGAGAAGGCGTTTCTCAGAGCGGGCAATGTGTTCGAGTCTGTGACGGCGGACGAGGTCACAGAGGAATTGAAGAAAAAGATGATCGCCGACGGAGCGGTCTATTCTGCTATGACGGGAACCGGCGCGGCGGTGTTCGGCGTGTTCCAGAGAGCGAGAGAGGCACTGGAAGCCAGAGACCTCCTCAGGACAGAGGGATACGGGGCATGGGTCGTATACCGCGCCGACAAAGGGGCAGAGATAGTCACATGATAAATTGGCCGCCGTTCACGGGAATGGCGGCCTTGCGTATAGAAAGGATATCCAGTGTTCAGATTCGTATTAGGAACTGCAGGAAGCGGCAAAAGCAGGTACTGTCTGGAACAGATCACTTCTCTCGCTGAAAAGGGGGAGGAGACGGTCATCGTCGTTCCGGAACAGACCGGTTTCACCTATGAGAGAGAACTCGTCGCACGTCTTCCCGGAGTACTGGGCTCCAGGACCAAAGTCATGAGCTTCAGGAGCATATCCCGCTATGTTCTCAGGGAGTGCGGGGGTTCCGCACGCATACGGCTGGCTGATGCGCAGAAGACCGCGTTTACCAGAAGGGCGATGATGAAGCGCAGGGATCAGCTAACCTGCTACTCAAGGAGCAGGGAGTTTGCTTTCTATGAAAAACTCAGCAGCCTGTTCGATGAACTGAGAAGCGCAGGGGCGACACCGTCAGAACTCAGAGAGATCAGCAGCGAGATCAAAGGAACATTGTCCGCGGACAAATTCGGTGACATCGCATCCATCATGGAGGAGTACGAGAACTGTCTGGGAGAGGATTATCTGGACGATTCCGGAGAGATCAGGTTCGCCGCGGGAAAGATCCCGCAGTCCGGGCTTTTCAGAGGGAAAACGGTGTTTTTTGACGCATTCTCCGGATTCACTGATGCGGAATATGCGATGATCAGGCAGATAGCATCCTCTGCGGATCTGGCCGTTTTCTCACTGAGCTGCACCGGTTCCGATGACGACAGAAGGTCATCGCTCGCCGTTCCGTTCAGGACATATGAACTGCTGAGGAACATGTCTTCCGAATTGTTCACCGGAGAGCCGGAGGTCATCCTGTTTAAAACGAATGAGAGATTCGGTACTAACGGACTGAGACTGGCGGAGCGGTATTTCAGGAACTTCACAGTGCTGCAGGAAAGGGATACTGACGGCGTCAGATGGTTCACCGGAAAAGACCGGTACGATGAAACGAAAAGAGTCGCCGATGAGATAGTGGCGCTTACAAGAGAACACGGGTACAGGTACAGCGACATATCTGTGCTGTTCCGCAACGCGGACGACTACAGAGATCCGGTGACGAGGACGTTCTCGGAGTTCGGGATACCTTTCATCTTTGATGAGGGGGAAGACATGCTGAGCGCTCCGGGCACCGTCTTCATGCTGTGCGCGCTGGAGATGGCTTCCGGCATAAAGACGGACAGCCTGATGAGAATGCTCAAAACAGGACTGTGCGATATCGAAGAGGACGAAGTCTCGCTGCTTGAGGACTACTCGTTCGTGCACGGGATAGAAGGAGGGGAGTGGTTCGTCCCCTTCCGGATGAGTCCTTCCGGATTCGGTCTGCCGCAAGGAGATGACGAAGAAAGGGCCCTCAGAGAGACCGAGACTGCCAGGATAAAAGTCACGGAGTGGATCAGGCCGTTCATTAACAGAGAAGGCAGAGACGGGAAGGAACTGGTTAAGGCGGCCTACGAGATGATGGACGCCTGCGGCGCTGTCGAAGCCGTAGAGAAGAACGATAAAGCCGGCAGGCAGAATGCGGAGCTGCTCTTTGGGATCATCCAGCAGCTGTACGATATGGCGGAGAGAGAAGATCTCTCCAAAGGAGAGCTGCCCGATACGCTTAGGATCCTCGCAAGGAGCACCAGGTCGGCAGACATCCCGAGGGTAGGAGACGGAGTGTTCGTCGGAGTGGCGGGTCATTCCAGACCGTTCAATCCGAAAGCCTGCTTCATCATGGGACTGAATGACGGTGTGTTCCCCAGAGATATAACGGAAGGGAATCTGTTTACCCTTGAGGAAAGAGATATCCTGTCAAGTTATGACCTGGTGCTGGGAGGCAGTTTCGATCAGAACACAGATCTTGAATCTTTCTTCCTTTATGACGCCGTTACTTCTCCGTCGGAGAAACTTTACCTTTCATATCCCGGATCCGCTGCAGGCAGCGGTATGCTGCCCTGCGCGGAGCTGGAAGGGTTCATCAAGGCCTATAGCATAGAGAAACAAGAAGAAGATCCCGCATGCGGGATCGTCAACCTGAAGACCGCGAAAGGCATCTATGCTGAAGCTCTGCAGGGAAGAGATGACGTTCTGGCGGCTTCTCTCCTCGAAAGCGATGCGGGAGACGCATGCAGGGAATATGAGGAAGCGGTCAGAAGGAAGGAAATGACGATAGAAGATGCGGATATCGCCCGGGCGCTTGCCGGCGATGTCACCGGCATCACGGCCAGCAGGATGCAGACCTATGAGGAATGCAGATTCATGTTCTTCCTGCAGTATCTCGCGGGTATAAGACCTCTGAGGAAGGCAGAGATGTCTCCGGATGTGGCCGGAAGCTTCGTTCACGACGTCATGGAGAATCTCATGCGCGAGTTCTCCGGAGATCTGTCCTCAAGCGAGGAGAGCACGATCAGAAACGCGTGCCGGAGGCTTGCGGATGAGTATATAGGCAGGATGGTCGGGGAAAAAGCGATGACCCCGAGGATGAGAGTGATCTCCGATCAGATAAAGGAGAACTGCATCAGACTGGCAGGCAGGCTCAGGACCGAGCAACTGCAGAGCGAGTTCAGAGCGGACGGATTCGAACTGAATATCGGCACGGACATACCCGGACCGGTGGTCGTTCTGGATGACGGGCACCGCGCCGAAGTGTTCGGCAAGATAGACAGGGTGGACACCTATTCGCACAACGGGGAGACCTATGTGAGGATAGTGGACTACAAGACGGGCGGCAAGGACTTCAGGCTGTCGGATGTCTGGCAGGGACTGAACGTCCAGATGCTGCTGTATCTCTTCGCGGTCAAGAACAACGGAGAAGCACTGTACGGAAAGAATATAGTTCCCGCAGGAGTCCTGTACATGCCGGGAGATCCTGCTCCGGCATCCGACGAGAAAGGCGCTGATAACGTATACACCATGAAGGGACTGGTGCTGGACGATCCGGATGTGCTGCAGGCCATGGAGAAAGAAGGCGGAGGCATATTCATTCCCGCCAGCATCGACCCAAAGACGGGCACCTGGAAGAGCAGCAATCTTGCCTCGCTGGAGGAACTCGGGAAAATAGAGAGAAGGATCGAACAACTGGTCAGAGAGATGGCATCCGGTATCAGACAGGGAGACATAAAAGCGGAGCCTGCGGAAGAAAACAACGGAAGCAGACCCTGCAGATACTGCTACTACAGGGCCGTATGCGGAGCCGACAGAGTGGAGAAACCGCGTAAGATAAAGAACATGTCAAGAGAAGAGATGTTCGGAGAGGGGGAGAAAGATGTCTGAGATAAAGCTCACTCCCGAACAGAAGAACGCCGTCGATAAAGGCGGAGCGATCCTCGTAGGAGCCGCCGCCGGAAGCGGCAAGACTCACGTGCTTACGGAGAGGATAGCGAGGATACTGAATGACAGAGAGCGTCCCGTGAGCGCGAACAGGATGCTGATCCTTACTTTCACGAATGCTGCCGCCTCGGAAATGAGGCAGAAGATAAGAAAGAGGATATCCGAACTGATCGCGCAGGATCCGTCCGATGACTATCTTAGGACCCAGCAGAGACTGCTGAGGAGGACACATATCGGAACGGTGCATTCCTTCTGCCAGAAGATACTCAGGGAGTTCTTCTCGGAAGCGGGGATATCTCCCGATTTCAGCCTCTGCGATGAAGGTTATTCAGCCTCTGTCAGGAGCAGTGCTCTGGAAGAGGCGATGGACAGGCTGTGCGCCGAGGATCCCGCGACTGCCGGACTGCTGTTCGGAAACTTCGGACGCTCGAGAAGCGACCGCGAGACTATGGATGCCGTACTCGGGCTTCACGGATTTGAGCAGAATCTTGTCGATGCCGAAAAATGGGAGGACGGTGTGCTCGATGCCATGGGCTCCGGAGCTGCATTCAGAGATTCCGCTGCCGGAACAGCTGCGGCTGAGCAGCAGGCGGACAGATTCCGCCAGGCTAAACTGCTTCTTGACAACGCAGTGATGATCCTGGACATGGAAGGCGCATCCGGGAAAGGGTACGAGTATTACTGCGCTCTGAGAGATCACTGCGCCGGCGTCCTGCGTGCATTCGAAGAGCAGGACTGGGACAAAGCGGCACGGCTCGTGGCCGCAAAGCCGGAAGGAAGGGCATCTTCCCAGAAATTCTGGAGCGAGGAAGCGAAGCACAGGATCGGCGCGGCAAAAGAAGTCTATACCGATCTGCTCAAAAGGAGCGGGAAGATCATCTCCGACGATCTTGAGGCGAGCGAAGAAGCCAGAGCAAGGCAGTACGCTGTTGCCAAAGCCCTGATTAAAGCGGAAAGGCTGTTCAGGGATATCCTGACCGAAAGAAAAAGAGAACGCGGCCTGCTGGAGTATGACGATCTGGAGAAACTGGTGATCGGACTGTTCTATGATGAGAAGGGCGGTCTGACCGAAATAGGCAGATCCGTCTCCGGCAGATTCGATCACGTGATGGTCGATGAGTTCCAGGATACCAATGAAAGGCAGAAGATGATATTCGACGCGGTATCGGACGGCGGAAAGAACCTTTTCTGCGTCGGAGACGTCAAACAGAGCATCTACAGTTTCAGGAGAGCGGATCCGTCCATCTTCACCGACATGAGGAAGGCCTGCAGGGATGACGGCCCGCCCAGCTATCTTGCACTGCACAGCAATTTCAGAAGCAGCAGAGGCGTGATCGAAGCGGTCAACAAGGTCTTTGATCCGCTGATGACATCCGGATTCGGCGGAGTGGACTATATGCCGGATGAGCGGCTCGTTCACGGACGCGAAGACGGTCCTGAAGAAGAGGCGTGCGGACTTGAATATCATTCCGTGGACTGCACATCCGAAGATCTTCCCGGCGCGGTGGCCGGATATGTGACAGGACTGCTCTCGAAAAACGGCGGGAAATACAAGGAGGATGACATCTGCATAATGCTCAGATCCGTAAGGGGAAGAGCGGATAAATACACCGAGGCGCTTAGGAAAAACGGGATACGGTACACAAGTACCATCTCGGAGGATTTCTTTGAGGCTTCCGAGATTATGACGGTGATGTCGCTGCTGAGATGCGTCAGCAATCCCGGAAGCGACGTGGACCTGGCTGCGGTCATGATGTCACCGCTGTTCGGGTTCACCGCCGACGAACTGGCATCTCTGAGGCTGGAAGGCAGAAAGAACAAATTGTGGTCACAGGTCAGGAGATCCGGTGATCCCAAGTGTATAAGACTCAGAGACATGGTGGATGAGCTGCGGAAGAAAGCCTCTGCCATGTCCACCGATGAGATCGTAAGAGAAACTATAGAAGTGAGCGAAGCAGAGATCTATCTGACTTCTCCTCCCGATACTCTCAGGAGGAAAAGCCGCCTGCACGCGCTGGTGGAGTACGCCGCGGAGTTCACATCTTTCGGAGGCAGAGGGCTTTCGGATTTCCTGAGATACTGCAGTGATGCGGAGAAGAAGGGAAACGGACCTGATTATTCCCAGTCCGCTGCCGGAGGAGTCCAGGTCACAAGCGTCCACAAGGCAAAAGGGCTTGAGTGGCCGATAGTGATCCTGGCGGACGCCGGCAGGAGACTCAACACGTCTGCTGACTCGAGCAGGAGCGTCCTTTTCGACCAGCATATCGGGATCGCCGCAAAGGTAAGGAAGGAGTCGGACGGAGGGCCGTGGATGGAGAAGACGCCGGAATACGGCCTTATCTCCGAGATGAAGCTCA
>JAFYZY010000026.1 GCA_017548485.1 Oscillospiraceae bacterium
GCCTGTCCGGCCGGTGTTCACAGATAGAAGAGGCTGAATATGAGCAGCGCGATATAGATGCCTATGAACGCTATCACGGCTTTGGACGGAGGCGCGTGCTTCTTGAGCAGCACCTGGAACTCATTCTCGTCCTTGCTGATGCTTCTCAGGCGGGTGATCTTCTTAACGGCATTCTTCCTGAGGAAGTATATGCCGAAGAACGCGAAGAACAGGTTGAAAAGCACGTTTATCACCGAACAGGCGGAGGACAGGCTGTCCCATGTCGCCAGAGGCACGTTGAATACCGTGGAGTTCGTCAGCCGGTAGAGGACTATCATGCCGTCCGGTATTGCAAGGATGAGGGATACTATCATCGTGATGATGCCCTCGGGCCACACCTTGTTGTAAAGGAAGAAGAGCGTGGGCGAGAACAGGGCGGGAAGCGAGAACACCGCCCGTTTGCCTGAGATCTCCTGTCTGCAGATGGCGATGATATAGCTCGGATTCTTGAGATACGACATGAGATCCGCCAGCGTGACGCCGTCGATCTTGTCTGTGGAGTTCAGGGAATACATCGCGGTCGTTCCCTGGAGACTGCCTTCGTTCATCCTCTCCTGAAGCTCCTGCATCTTCTCCTCGCTGACTTCCGGAAGAGTCTGCGGAACAGGCATCCCGCAGTGAGGGCAGAACATCTCGTCCCTGGAGATGACGGATTTGCATCTCGGGCAGATATATTTTATCTCGGGTTTTTCCGGTTCCCGTTCCGGTTCCGGGATCCTTTCCCATTCGAATGCAGGCGAATGGAGAGTGAGATTTGCGCACTCGCCGTGCTCACGGTAGCAGTCCCTGTGATGCGGAGTGCCGCATTCGGGACAGACTGCGATATCATCGTCTGCTGTGAAAGGTTTCCCGCAGTACGGGCAGAGCACACCTGTGTAATCTGACATTGATCTTCCTTTGGCAATAAAACTTTCGATTTCGCTTAATATATAAGAATTATAGCGTCACTACAAGAGAATAATGGTGAAGATACGGTGAAGTTTTTCGGGATTTATCCTTCAAGGCTTTCAATATCACCGTCATTTCAGTATAATTAGCACGCGAACAGGGAATGGAGGCAAAGATGTTTATTCCGGACGAATACAGAGTAAGACTTGAAAATGCCAAGGCAAAGATGGACGAAGTCATCGAGTCCGTCGACGTTGAGGCTATAAATACGCAGCTCGCAAGGATAGACGAACAGATCGCCGCGCCGGACTTCTGGAACGATACCCAGAAGAGCAAGGAGGTCTTCGCCGAACAGTCTTCCCTCAAGGGAAAGCTTTCACGCCGCAAGAAGCTCCTGGACGAGTACGACGACGCGGAGACGCTGATCGCGATAGCGGAGGAATCCGACGATGATTCTCTTGTGGGCGAGATAACCGAGGCTCTGGACAGCCTTGAGAGCACGCTGCAGGAAGTGACCATGGCGCTACTGCTGTCGGGAGAATATGACAGGAACAACGCCATACTCACGATCCATGCAGGCGCAGGCGGAACGGAAGCTCAGGACTGGGCGCAGATGCTGTACAGGATGTATACCAGATGGGCTGAGAGACACAAGTTCGGAGTCCGCATGATGGACTGGCTGGACGGTGATGAAGCGGGAGTCAAGAGCGTCACTTTCATGATCCAGGGCGAGAACGCATACGGATACCTCAAGAGCGAGAACGGTGTACACCGTCTCGTCAGGATCTCTCCGTTCGATGCCAACAGCCGCAGGCAGACATCCTTCGCATCGCTTGAGGTCATGCCCGAGATAGGCAAGGATACGAGCGTGGAGATCAGGGAAGAGGACATCCAGATGGACGTCTACCGCGCCAGCGGCAAGGGCGGACAGAAGGTCAACAAGACCTCTTCGGCTGTGCGCCTCACGCACATCCCGACCGGAATAGTGGTATCCTGCCAGGTGGAGAGAAGCCAGCATCAGAACAGGGAAGTCTGTATGGAGATGCTGAAGGCCAAGCTCGTGGAGATCAAGGAGAGGGAACACCTCGACAAGATAGAGGACATCAAGGGCGTGCAGATGGAGATCGGCTGGGGAAGCCAGATCAGGAGCTATGTGTTCATGCCGTACACTCTTGTTAAAGACCACAGGACAAACTACGAGATGGGCAACATCAACGCCGTGATGGACGGAGACCTGGACGGATTCATCAATGCCTACCTCGTGATGAACAGCCGCGGACAGATATAACTCAGATAATAATACAGATCCGGATGCTTTCAGTAAGCATCCGGATCGTTATGTTCAGCTCAGTATTCAGTCCATTAGTCTTATGTCATCCCCGAAGAACGGCAGGTACTCGAAGTTCCCGAAGAGCCGGGACGAGATCTTCTCGCCGTATACCGTGTCTATCTGTCTTTTCTCGATATAGTTGGTGGTGATGATCGTGGAAAGAGAGGACGAGAGCCTGGAATTGAGCACATCATACAGATGCGAACGCACCTGGTTGGACGTGTATTCCGATCCCAGATCATCCAGGATCAACAGGGAGCAGTTTTTTAGCCTCTCCAGCGTGTCGCTGTGATGGGAGAAATCCGACATCTCTTCTCTTACCTTGTCGAAGATGCTGGAGCAGCTGCAGTAAACGACATCGACGTTTTTCTTTATCAGCTGATCGGCGATGGAGAGCGCGAGATGTGTCTTTCCGAGACCTGCGCTTCCCATGAGCAGGAGGTTCCTGTGTGCAGGGAAACTGTCTGCGTACTCCCTGCAGCATCTGAGGATGCTTCTCATATTGTCTCTGGGAGATACGCCGTATTCCTTTGAGTCGGTATCCGAATACTTGTTCAGCGAGAATGAACCGAAGGTGCACATAGCGAGAGGAGATACGCTGTTTATCTGCTCGCGGTCATATTTCGCCATCAGGTTCTCCTTGCATTCGCACGTCGAACCGTCCGGGAGCACGCCTGTGTCTGAACATCTGTCGCAGAAGTGTTTGTCCTCCAGATCCGCTCTGGTGAATCCGTATCTTGACAGCATGGAATCGATCCTCTGTCTCAGCTCTTCCAGACCCTCTGCGAGCCTGGCTGCCTCCGCTTCATCACCGGACAGCTTCGCTCTCATTCTGAGCATGCCGAGCGACAGTCTCTCCCGCTCGGCAGAAGTGAATCCGGGGACGGTGCTGCGGATCTTCTCCTGCATCTCGATGGTCCGCAGGGCAGCAGCCTGTTTTCTCTTTTCCAGTTCGTCGTTCGCGTACGCGTACGCTGCCTCGGAATATGCCATTATTTTGCCTCGTTGATCTTTCTGATCGCTTTTCTGAAAAGTGATTCGCCGTTTTCCGCGTCTTTGGAAGGAGCCGCGGCGGAGGACGACAGACTGCTCAGCCTCACATCGCTGATGGTGCGGTATCCCTTTTTGTTCCAGTCTTTGAGCACAGCCGAGATATACGGCAGATTTGCCTCCGGATTCCTGGTGATCACTTCGGATATGAATGACGCGTCGTAGCTGTATTTCTCGTAGATAGTATCTATGAGCCTGCGGTCCTTTGCGGTGAAGTCGGATACGTCGGTCTTCATCAGCGCCGCTACCGATTCGGCCCTGTGATAGTTCTCCTCCATCCTGCCGAGCTCCGCTTCCGCTTCTTCGAGAGTCCTGATGCCCTGCTCGGACCATGTTCTCGCTGTTCTTGCCGTTCTGTTCAGAACGTTCTTGACCTTTTCCGTATCCAGCCAGTATGATTCCAGCATCAGAAGCGCGGGAACGGAGACATCGTTCTCCGTTGCAGTCTCGATGAGGAGACGGCTCTCGCTTATGGAGAGTTCTCTGCCGAGAAGTTTCTGGCTCTCCTGCAGCAGGACGGCGTACTCTCTGTTTCCGTTCAGAGCGACAGCTATCTCATTGTGGGACATATGTCTTCTGACCTTTTTCAGGGGCGCTGCATCCCTGAGTATATCCTGTTCGGAACCGTCGGAGAACAGACCGGAATCGCTCCAGAAATCCAGAGATCTGCGTACGGAAGACTCCGGGATGCCGAGTTCGGCTGCGATGTCTGATTCATCCGCCTGGCCGTTAATCATCACATACAGAGCAACCTTGAGAGCTGCGCTGTCGGCAGTTCTGTACCGCCTCACGAAGCTCTCCGGGAATTCCATCTTCTCTTTTTTTCCACTGACGGAGATCAACGGTCTTCCTCCGGAACACAGGTATTTTGAAGCGTCTGCGGGGCAGACGAAAGCATCTTGTATTTGCATAGAGAGTTAAATATAATAATAGTCGATGTGCGGGTGTAGTTCAATGGCAGAACGTCAGCTTCCCAAGCTGAACACGAGGGTTCGATTCCCTTCACCCGCTCCATTTTTTGTATTCAGGAGGTATCAAAATGACACACACCAGAAAGAACATAGGGACCTGCTCAGTATCCACGACAGTGACCATCGAGGACGGTATCATCAAGGATGTTCAGGTCATCAACGGATGCGACGGAAACCTCAAGGGCATCATGAGCCTGCTCAGGGGAATGAAAGCTGAGGATGCGGTCGCAAGGATGGAAGGAATAACCTGCGGCAGAAAGCCCACATCCTGTCCCGACCAGATCGCTCAGTGCATCAAGGAAGCGATAGCTGCCGGCTGAACAACGATACGGATGACACGAAATGCCCGAAAGGGCATTTTTTGTTTATCAAAACAATTAAATAACGCCGGCCTGGCCGGCGTTCGAGATATCGATTGAGTACGTTTCAGACCGAGAAGTAGATGTACAGCGCTGATGCGATGTTTGCCAGAGAGATTATCAGGAAAGACTCGGTGAAGTTCTTCTGCGGTGCGGCCGGGTGCTTGCTCAGACGCTTCAGGAGCAGGCATGCCGGCAGGAACACAGGGAGCATTACTCCTCCGTCGATCCCGAGGATCACGTCGTTCCCGAGGGGAGTCCTGGCCAGGTAATAGAAGGTCAGGTGGCAGATGATGAATATCAGGGTGCTGAGAGTCGTGCTCCTGATTATCCTCTCCCTTCTGGGAGAAAGACCGGAATCAAAGAAACCGGTGTAGATGCAGCACAGTATGAAGGAGAGGGCGAAGACCCAGGGGAGGTGTATCTCGCTCCCGGTGGTATACGCGACGGGTATCGTCACGAAGATCTCGGACAGTATCCTCATGCCCTCGGTGAAGATGGTCCTGACAAAAGCGGTGATATAGAAGAAAGGATGAGACAGCACGAACTCCATCTGCTCACTTCTGGACAGGCCTTCGATCGGGGAGAGAATGGCCTCGGCGGCTCCGAACGACCAGAGAACTACGCACAGGACCACGAATGCGATGATGCATGCAAAGAAACTCAGACGCCTGTTCTTTGAGCCGTATCTGGTCTCGGGTATCATCAGAAGCAGAAAGACGAAAGGTATGGCGGTGATGTTGCAGAACAGCATCATCAGAGCGCTGGCCGTCAGCGCGAACAGATACCTGCGGGTGAGGATGTAGCTGTCTCTCGTATATGCAGCCCTCAGTGTGAGAGCGATGAAAAGCATGGATGTGACCAGAGTGGTGCCCTGGGGCGATGCCGTCGCGAAGCTCCTCATGGCGGACGGAAGCAGCGTCACTGTGGCGCTGAAAGACTTGCAGTATGGGATAGAGCGGACCGCGAACCACAGAAGAGCTGCGCAGAAGATCAGGTTGACGTATCTGGCAAAGTAAGCGGAGACCGTGACGGATCCGCCGCAGAGCTTCATGAGCCAGAACGCCGGCAGCGAGAAGATCCTGGAGAAAGTGGCTCCGTCACCGTAGGAAATGACTCCGGCTGCGGGTATCTCATCCTTGGTGATCGGCAGCACTGCGGCATAGAACGAGCCGCACAGCAGGAACAGCGGCGCGAAAAGATCTTCCGTCTCCTTCATGAGGGAGAAACAGCGGCTGCACCAGAAGATGATCAGGGCTGACGCGGCTAGAAAGATAAGGACACAAGAAAGGTGAAAGCCGGTGTTCTCCAGAGAGAACAGCAGAGCCACCAGATAGAAGGCGGAGAACAGCAGACCTTTCTTCAGAGTTCCTCCGTCATTGAGATATTCAAGCTTCTCCTTAAGCATTATGACACCTATATAAACAAATAGTCCTGACTGCAGGACATAGTGTGATTTTCTCAATTCAATGGGAGTTTAGCACATATGCCATGTACTGTCAAAAAAGCGGCGGGGTGCGCTGAGACGATATGAAACATGGCGCGGGAGGCTTTTTTCCCGCGTGCTATTGCGAACACAGGACATTGATGTTAAAATGATGCTTGTCTCGTCTGAAAAGATGCGGCACGTCTTCAGATCAGCTGGTGTGGCTCAGTCGGTAGAGCAGCTGATTCGTAATCAGCAGGTCACCGGTTCAAGTCCGGTCACCAGCTCCATAAACAGCGGCGGAAAGCCGCTGTTTTCTATGTCCGGAGATCTCTTTTTAATTGCATTTTCCGATGTTAATTTGATGCCTCTTGTGGTATATTTCTAGTATGGCTGAAAGAATGCACAGACGAGAGAGTTTTATGGAAGGATTCCGCAGAAGCATGTGGCTCCTGATCCTTCCTGTGCTGTTCTGCGCGGGCATGCTCGCGCTGTCTCTGCTTACGGACGCGGGGATACTGGCAAAGCGCGGTTTTATCAAGATCGACCGGAACGCTGCTGTTGCACCGGAGAACTATTCGGAAGAGACGGAGGAGATCGTCGGCGGCGGAATAGAGATCTCACTGACGGAGCCTGTGACCGAAGATTATTTCAACGATGCCCTGTTCCTGGGCGACTCCATAACTTCCGGCCTGACCATCTACGACATGTTCGATGGATTCAATGCCATCTACAAGGTCGGTGTCAGTCCCATGACGGCGACGAGCATCTCGTTTACCACTACAGCCACGGGAAACGACCTCACCTTGACCGAGGCTGTCAGATACTACAATCCCAGAAAACTGTACATAATGCTCGGTACAAACGGCATAAACTGGGCTTCGACGAACGATCTTCTGAGCGGCTACAGGAAACTGGTCAAGGTCCTCAAGGATGAGAATCCGGACTGCATGATCATCGTGCAGTCGATCCCTCCCGTGGCGAAATGGGTGGCGGAGAAGGACAGGAACTTTTCCAAAGAGAACTTCGACGATTACAACGCGGGGCTCCGACAGATGTGCATAGATATGGGCATCTACTTTTTGGACATCAACGCTGCGTTCACCACGGAGGACGGGTATCTGTCTTCCGATTACTCAGCCCCGGACGGGATACACTTCGGCTATGTGGGATATCAGAAGTGGTACGACTACCTGATGTGTCACACAGTGCACGGCAGCTCCGCTTACTGCATAGGGGAGGACGGTTTCCTCAAGTGCAACAACTGAAAAACGGCCGCTGAGCGGCCGCTTAAGCATTCAAAGTGAAAAATCAGAGGGTGAGTATTCTTTCTTCTCGTCGTCCCGTTTCGGTGTCCTCCTGAGAGGGTCGTACCGGAATGACCGGCATCTGAAATAAGGCGACACGACGCCTTTCTTCCGGCAGAGTATCATGTTGTACTCGCTGGAAGGTCTGCCGAACTCGCAGTATTCGCATGCCGGCGTTATCTTCCTGTCGAAGTAGACCACCTTGCGTGACATGGCGTCCTCCCCCTTTCATTTTGAGAAAATTATACTCTTTTGGCTCTTATTTGCAAATTCAGCAGGATCAACACACATTTCGGAGTTTATATGGCAAGTATGGAATTAGATCTCGGGTCTGCGGAGAAAGCGACCGCTCTCTCGGGGATACTGGATCAGAATATAAGGCTTCTGGAAAGCGAGTTCAATGTCAGCGTCATAGGCAGGGGACAGAGCGTTTCCATCACAGGGGAACAGGGCAGCGTGACAGCCGCGGCTCAGACCGTCGAGCAGATGATCGGCATACTCAACGCAGGAGGGATCCTTGACGATCAGGCAGTGAGATACTGCGTGAACATGGTCAAGTCCGGAGAGAAGGAGGCGCTCGCCGCCCTCAACGGAGAATGCGTTCTCGTCACTGCCAAAGGCAAGCCCATAAAGGCAAAGACGATAGGCCAGAAGAACTATATAGATGCCATACGCAAGAACAGCATAGTGTTCGGTATAGGCCCCGCCGGCACCGGAAAGACATATCTGTCGGTGGTAATGGCGGTCTCGGCGCTCAAGAACCACGAGGTCAGCAGGATCATACTCACGAGGCCTGCGGTGGAAGCGGGGGAGAAGCTCGGATTCCTTCCCGGAGACCTGCAGACCAAGATCGACCCGTATCTCAGACCGCTGTATGACGCGCTCTTCGATACGATGGGACCTGAGGGGTATGAGAAACAAGTCGAGAGAGGGATCATAGAAGTGGCTCCGCTCGCATATATGAGAGGAAGGACTCTGGACAACTCCTTCGTGATACTGGATGAGGCGCAGAACACCACAAGCGAGCAGATGAAGATGTTCCTCACGCGACTGGGAAACGGCTCAAAGATGGTGGTCAACGGAGACATCACGCAGATCGACCTGCCTGACGGGAAGAAGAGCGGGCTTATAGAGGCGACGAAGATACTGACAGGTATTAACGGAATAGAAATAATCAGATTCTCACAGCGTGATATAGTAAGAAACAGACTGGTCACCGAGATCGTGAAAGCGTATGAGAAGCGCAACGATCAGAAGCAGACTAAAGGAAAGAGAAAGGGACAATCATGAGCAACAGCACGAAAGTTTATATAGATGACAGACAGAAGAAGTTCAAGGTGCCTTCCGGCACGAGGCTTCTTGTGCGCCGTGCCTGCAAGGCGACTCTCAAATTCGAGAATTTCCCGTATCCCGCAGAGATTAGCGTCTCTTTCGTGGATGACGACGAGATCAGGAAGATGAACAGAGAGTTCAGGAATATCGACGCATCCACCGACGTGCTCTCTTTCCCGCTCTGCGAGAACGACGAGTATGAGGTCTCCGAGGAGACCGGTTATGTCGCGCTGGGTGACATCGTGATCTCCATAGAACACGCCCTGGCGCAGGCGGAAGAATACGGACACGGGTTCGAGAGGGAGGTCGCGTATCTCACGGTGCATTCGATGCTTCATCTGCTGGGATATGACCATGAAGCCGGAGGACTCGAGCAGGTCAGGATGAGAGAGAGGGAGGAGGGAGTCCTCACCCAGCTCGGATATCCCAGAGGCACGACCTACGTGCTTGACTGACGAAACAACAGATCCGGCGCCTTGCGATGTGCAGGGCGTCGGTCCATAATGGAAGGAAACTCAATGACGGAAAAGAATCTGTTCTGCTCGATCACAGGTATCCCCAACATGGGGAAATCCACGCTGCTCAACAGGCTCATCGGTTTCGATCTGGCGATTATTTCCCCGAAAGCGGAGACCACGAGATCAAGGATAACCGGAGTGCTGACGGAGGACGGCATACAGTATGTGTTCCTCGATACGCCGGGATACAACAAACCCAGGACCAAACTTGACCAGCATCTGGTCAAGACCGTCAGGGACACGTTCTCCGACTCCGACTGCATTCTTTTTCTTACATATCCTAAAGACACCTTCCTGGAATATGAGCAGAAGCTGCTTGACGAGTTCAGCGGCAAAGATATCCCGGTGGTGCTGGGGATCAACAAATGCGACACGGTGAGCCCGGAGATAGCCGCCAGGTGCCTGGAGGCTCTGATGGGGAAATACGGCTTCGCCGACGGATGCTGCTTCAGCGCTCTCGACGGCACCGGAATAGATGAGCTCAAGCAGAAACTTGTTGCTTTCGCTGTGGAGGGGGAGCATTTCTTCCCGGATGATACGCTCACAGACATACCGGAGAAGTACGTCGTCGCGGAGATAGTCAGGGAAAGGCTTCTGTACAATCTCAGGGACGAGCTGCCGCACGGATGCGCGGTGGAGGTCATGAGGTTCAAAGAGAGAGAAGACCGGGACATGGTCGACATAGACGTCAACATCTACTGCGAACGCGACAGCCACAAGGGCATGATAATAGGAAAAGGCGGTTCCATGCTCAAGAAGATTGGGACCGAAGCCAGGAAGAAGGTCGAGGATTTTCTCGACTGCAGAGTCAATCTCCAGTGCTGGGTCAAGGTGCGCAACGACTGGAGGAACAGCGAGTTCGATCTCAAGGATCTGGGATTTTAGAATTATAGTTATATGAAGACTGCGACAGACGGCATAGTTATATGGGAGGTAAAGACCGGGGAGGCGGACAGGGTCATCACGCTGCTGACGCCCGGCGGTCTTGTCACTGCCTATGCGCGCGGTTCCCTGAAACCGGGCGGCAGGCTGACCGGCACGACTGCTATGCTGTCCTACTCCAACTTCGAGCTCGCGAGCGGGAAGAACATGTATACGGTGACGGACGCCACGTCTCAGAACCGGTTTCTCAGGATATACGCGCAGGCCGACAGATATTCTCTGGCAGTGTATTTCTGCGAATTGATGAAATACCTCGCTCCTACAGAAGAGGACAGTTCCGCGTTTCTGAGCCTGCTTCTGAACAGCCTCTATCTGCTCGATGAGGACCTGAAGCCGGCGTGGCAGATCAAGGCAGTGTTCGAACTGGCTCTGATGACACTGGCCGGATACATGCCGGATGTGGACAGCTGCTCAAGATGCGGAAGTGACGAAAGCCGCGAAGGTGTATTCTTCGATCCGCTGGAAGCAGCGTGGATCTGCTCCGACTGCCTCAGTAAAGAGGGAAGGATCGCCAATTATCAGTTCCCGGTCATCGCGGCAGTCAGATACGTGGTACATTCGGATATCAGGAAGGCGTTCTCTTTCAGTCTCAGCGGCGATGCCTGCAGACAGTTCAGCCGCCTGAGCGAGGATTACGTGCTGGCGCATCTGGAGAGAAAGCCCAGGACGCTGGAATTCTATAACATCATTCAGTGAAGATATATGGAAAACAGAAAGACATACAGAACAAGACTTGATTTTGACAAGGTGCTCGACAGAGTCGCCGACCTTGCCGTGAGCACCGAGAGCAGGGAGAAGATCAGGGACAGCGAGCCTTACACCGATCCTGCCAGGGTGACTTCGGAGCTGCATCTCACCGACAGTCTGATGGATATCCTGGAGCGGGGACACAGCCCGGGGATAACATCGCAGGATGACATACCGGCGATCGCGCTGAGAGCCGAGAAGGGCGGAGTGCTCTTCATGGGTGAACTGCTGCACGTGGCGAGAGCTCTGGAGAATGCCAGAAGGCTCAAAGACTGGTATCAGCCCGCGGAGGAGAAGGCTTATTACGGAGACTATCTTTTCTTTGACCTCTATTCCGACAACGGTCTGGAGCGGCAGATCAGGGACGCCATTCTTTCCGATACCGAGATGGCTGACGAGGCCAGTCCGGCTCTTGCAGATATCAGGCGAAGGATAATGCGTCAGGAGAGTTCCATCAGGGACAAGCTCGACGCGATCATCAGATCGTCTTCTACATCCAAGTATCTGCAGGAAGCGATAGTGACGATGCGCGGAGGCAGATTCGTCGTCCCGGTCAAGCTGGAGAACAGGAACGCGATCAGCGGACTGGTCCATGACGTGTCCTCCTCCGGGAGCACCATCTTCGTGGAACCCACCGCCGTTGTGGAGGCAAACAACCGCATAATGCAGCTCAAGGCTGAGGAACAGGCAGAGATCGACAGGATCCTTGCCGCATTCTCCGCGAGAGTGCAGAGCATATCATCCAATCTTGTCAAGAGCCACAGGGCCTTCACGCTTATAGACATAGCGCTGGCCAAGGCTCGCTACGCGCTGTCCATAAACGCCGTGATGCCGGACGTGAACGACAGGGGATACATCGACCTGCGCAGGGCGAGACATCCCCTGATAGACAAGAACACCGTCGTGCCCATCGACGTGAGACTCGGAAGGGAATACACCACGCTGGTCATCACCGGACCCAATACCGGGGGAAAGACCGTCAGTCTCAAGACTGTCGGTCTTCTGACGGTGATGGCATGCTGCGGTATCCCGATCCCGGTGGCTCCCGGAAGCGAGGTGGCGGTGTTTGAGCGCATCCTTGCCGACATCGGTGACGAACAGAGCATCGAGCAGAGCCTGTCGACATTCTCTTCTCATATTACGAATGTGATCGAGATCCTCAAGGTCGCCGACCGGAACTCTCTTGTGCTGCTGGACGAGCTGGGCGCCGGTACCGACCCGGAAGAGGGAGCGGCGCTGGCAGAAGCGATCCTGGAGAGGCTCAGGAAACTCGGATGCAGAGTCTTCGCGACGACGCACTACGCGGAGATAAAGCTCTACGCGATGCAGACGGAGGGCGTGACTAACGCGTCCTGCGAGTTCGATGTGCAGACACTGAGCCCCACCTACCATCTGAGCATAGGCGTTCCGGGAAGATCCAACGCCCTGCTTATCTGCGAGAGACTGGGACTGGATCCGGACGTGATAGAGGACGCGCGCTACGGAATGGCGGTAGAGGACAGGCGCTTCGAAGACGCGATCTCCGAGATAGACGCCCTCAGAGCAGACCTCAACGAAAAAGAGAGGGAGATCGAAGAGATAAAGGCGGAGGCGAAGGCCGAGCTGGAAAAGGCGCACACGGACGCCGACGGCATCAGGAAAAAAGCCGAGAAGGAACTGGATTATGCACGGAACCGCGCGAAGCAGATGTCCGCGGATGTCGCGGCCGGAGCATACAAACTCATGGACGAACTCAGGAAGCTTGAGGCTGATGACGACAAGACCAGAAAAGAGAAGCTTGCCAGAGCAAAGCAGATAGCCAACAACGACAGCGTCAGGCTCGCGGACTACGACGAGAAGATACTGTCTGCCCCGGACGAACTGCCGAAGGTCAGCAAGGTCGGCAAGGGGGATACCGTCTATGTTATGGCACTCGGCGGACCTGCCACAGTTCTGTCCGGACCCGATGCGAAAGGCATGGTGGAGCTGCAGAGCGGTCTCATCAAGACCAGGGCTAAACTTGACGATCTGCGTCAGCTTCCCGACAGACCTCTGCCGAAGCCTAAGAAGACCTATTCGGTCCAGAAGACGATCGCAAAAGAGACAGACGGTCCCAGGACGGAACTGGATCTCAGAGGAAAGACCGTGGAGGAGGCAATAGCCGAACTGGAGGGATTCGTCGACAGAGCTCTCCTGTCCCACATAAGCATTCTGTACGTTATCCACGGAAAGGGGACCGGTGCGCTGAGACAGGCTGTGAACGACTGGCTGAGGCGCTGCCCCCAGGTAAAGACACATCGTCTGGGACAGTACGGAGAAGGCGATTCCGGCGTGACGGTGGTGGAACTCAAATGAGCTGCGGCTCTTTTGCTGCTGCTGCATAAAAACGAGGTCAAAATGGCTGCGTCCGGAGCGCCTGTTTGTTGACTTTGTAACAATAAAAAAGGATAATTATTTAATTGGAAGCATATTTGCTATCAACTCATCTGGGAGGATAATCGTAGAATGGGAATTATCAATTGGTTCAAGGAATTCTTTGGTATCGGAGGCAACAGCCCGAAAGAAAACGAAGACGATGTTCTTGAGGGATACGAGACCGAAGTGGTCCGCGAGAAAAAGTCTAAGCAGAGTGAAGAGAAAACCAGTAAGGACAACAAGATCGTAAACATCAATGCCACTACCCAGCTTGAGGTCGTTCTCGTCAAGCCGGAAGCGTACGCTGACGGGAGCATCGTGGCAGATCATCTTATCAACCGCAGGACCGTCGTGCTGAATCTGGAGTCAACGAACAAGGAAGTCTCCCGCAGACTTCTCGATTTCCTCAGCGGAGTCGCCTATGCGATCGACGGACAGATCAAGCGCGTTGCGAACAGCACGTTCATCATCACACCTTATAACGTCGGAGTTGTCGGGGACATTCTTGATGAGCTCGAGAACAGCGGTGTTTACTTTTAACTATTGATTTTGGAGGAAGACCATGCTTACGTCTAAAGAGATCAGATCCACGACCTTCGTGTCTGTGAAAAAAGGCTACGCCACCGAAGACGTCGATGCGTTCCTGAACAAGATCGCCGGTGAACTCGATACCCTCCAGAACGAGTGCGCCGCGATGCTCAAGGAGAAGGATGACGTGATCGAGGGCCTCAGGGCAGAGAAAAAAGAAGTTGAAGACAAGATGATGGTCCTCGCCGAAAAGGTCGAGGAGTACAGGAACCAGGAGAACATCCTGCACAACGCTTTCATCAACGCGGAGAAGATGAAGGAGAGCGTGCTGGCGGAGGCCCGCCAGACCAGCGAGATCCTTCTCAGGGACGCCCAGCAGAAGGCTGACAGGATCCTTGATTCCGCGACCGGAAGAGTGGATACCGAGAGAGCGAACTATGAAGCGCTTCAGCAGGAAGTCGCCAAGTTCAAGAACACCATCCTCGATGTATACAAGAGCCATCTCGGGATCATCGCGTCCCTGCCTGATTACGTCAGCGAAGACGCACTGAACGAGGCGCTCGCCGATGCCAAGCCGGAGACGGCAGCGGCTGAAGAACCGGAACTGCCGGAAGAGGCGGAGACCCCTCTGGACGACCTCATGGAAGAGGTGCCGTTTGACGGAGCCCCCGAAGTCACGGAAGAGCTCGAGACCGAGGAGCCTGCAGAGGAGCCCGAAGCTGAGGAGCCCGCAGAGCCGGCAGAAGAGGCTGAGAACAGCGTATTCGGAGAAACGTTCACATTTTAAGGATCCGCATAAAACCTGAGATTAGGAGACCATCCAGTGGAATTGGATTACAATAAAACACTTAATCTCCCGCAGACCAGCTTTCCCATGAGAGCCGGTCTGCCTGTGAGAGAACCGGAATATCTGAAAGAATGGTATGAGAACCACCTTTACGAGAGGGCAGTGGAGAGGAACAAAGGCAAGGAGCCTTTCATCATCCACGACGGTCCTCCCTATGCCAACGGCGACATCCATATCGGACACGCGCTCAACAAGATCCTCAAGGATTTCATCGAGCGCTTTGCCCTCATGGACGGGAAATATGCGCCGTTCGTACCCGGATACGACACCCACGGACTTCCCATCGAGCTGAGAGTCCTCAGACAGCTCAATGCCGAGAACAGCACGATGTCCAAGGTGGAGATCCGCAGGGCATGCCGTGAGTATGCGCAGAGATTCGTGGACATCCAGACAGAGGAATTCAAACGTCTCGGATGCCTTGGTGACTGGGACCACAGCTACAAGACCATGGCCAAGGAGTTCGAAGCGGAACAGGTCAAGGTCTTCGGGACCATGGCGGAAAAGGGATACATCTACAAGGGCCTCAAGCCCGTCTACTGGTGCTCGCACTGCGGGACCGCTCTTGCGGAAGCCGAGATCGAGTACAGCGACGATCCCTGCACCTCCATCTATGTGAGATTCCCCGCGACCGAGGACAACGGATTCCTGCAGGAGAACGGTCTGCCGCTCGGTAAGACATACTTCCTCATCTGGACCACCACCACATGGACCATACCCGGGAACCAGGGCATCTGCCTGAACCCGGAGTTCGACTATTCCGTCGTAAAGACCGGCGATGAGTACTACGTCATCGCCACCGAACTGGTGGAAGACACCATGAAGGCGGGCGGCGTCACAGAGTACGAGACGGTACTGCACGCCAAGGGCTCAGCCTTCGAGAACATCAAGAGCCGCCATCCGTTCCTGGACAGGGAGACTGTCGTCATGGTCGACGACTATGTCACCCTCGATGCAGGCACGGGATGCGTCCACAACGCCTCCGGACACGGTCTCGAGGACTTCGAGGTCTGCAGCAGATACGGTCTGCCCGTGATAGTTGTCGTAGACAGCGAAGGTCACATGACTGCCGATGCCGGCGAGGATATCATGGGACTCACTACGGATGAGGCGACTCCCATCATCCTGCAGAAACTGATCGATACTAAAGCGCTCTTTGCCAGGTCTGAGATAGTCCACCAGTACCCGCACTGCTGGCGCTGTCATGAGCCGGTCCTGTTCCGCGCAACGGAGCAGTGGTTCTGCTCGGTCAAAGGCTTTGCGGAAGAGACGGTCAAAGCTATCAACGAAGTCAAATGGATCCCCGACTGGGGTAGAGACAGGATGACGTCCATGGTCCTGGAGCGCACCGACTGGTGCATCTCCAGACAGAAATCATGGGGCGTTCCAATCCCCGCGTTCTACTGCAAGAACTGCGGACATTACCACATCACACACGAGAGCATAGAAGCGGTATCCGAACTCTTCGAGAGAGAAGGATCCGACGCCTGGTATATCAGGGATGCGGCCGAGATCCTCCCGGAAGGTACTAAATGCGCATACTGCGGCGGCACCGAATTCACCAAAGAAGAAGACATCATGGATGTCTGGTTCGATTCCGGATCCTCCCACTTCGCAGTGCTCAGGAAGCGTCCTGAACTGGTATGGCCCTGCGACCTCTATCTGGAGGGAGGGGACCAGTACCGCGGATGGTTCCAGTCATCGCTGCTCACATCTGTCGCCTGCCTGGGACAGGCGCCTTACAGAGGCGTCCTGAGCCACGGATGGACTGTCGACGAGCAGGGCAGAAAGATGTCCAAGTCGCTCGGAAACGGCATAGATCCCAACGATGTCGTCAAACAGTACGGAGCTGACATTCTCAGGCTGCTGTTCGCATCCTGCGACTATCATGCCGACGTCAAGCTCTCACACGACATTCTCAAACAGCTCTCGGATTCCTACAGGAAAGTCAGGAATACCGCGAGATTCATCCTCGGAAACCTCTACGATTTCGATCCCGACAAGGATTCCGTACCGCTCTCCGAGATGGAAGAGATAGACAGATATGCAGTCGCAAGGCTCAATGAGGTAATCAGGACGGCTCTTGCGTGCTATCGCGAATATGATTTCAACGGCGTATACAGAGCGATCCACAGTTTCTGCGTCATCGATCTCTCCAATGTGTATCTTGATATCCTCAAGAACAGGCTCTATGTGGAGAGAAGCGACAGCAGGACGAGGCGCTCGGCCCAGACCGCGATCTACACCATCCTCTCTGCGGTGACGAGACTGCTTGCTCCGATCCTCTGCTTCACCACCGATGAGATCTGGAAGGAACTTCCGGCATGCAGCGGCTTCGATCATTCTGCGGTGCTGCTCAATGATATGCCGGCTCCCTATGAAGTCAGCTTCTCCGAGGAAGACATGGCGAAGTGGACCAGGATACTGGAAGTCAGAAGCGACGTCATGAAAGCCCTTGAGGAGGCAAGGACCGCAAAGGTCATCGGCGCTTCGCTGGAAGCCTGCGTCACGCTCCATGCACAGGGCGAGGAACTTGAGTTCATCAGGTCTGTGGAAGGATTCCTCAAGGATGTCTTCATCACATCGGACGTACACGTGACCGGAGAAGGCAAGGGTACATACGAAGGCGAAACGGTAAGCGTCGACGTAGAGAAAGCGGCAGGCGAGAAGTGCGAGAGATGCTGGAGCTACGACACCACCGTCGGACAGGATCCGAACCATCCCACGATCTGCGCCAGATGTGCCGAAGTCATCAGATAGAAAGCATCGTTTTATATGTGTAGCGGTGGTCCTCATCGCTACACTTTCTTTATCAGGAGGAATGAGCGTTGATCACCAATCTTCTTTGTGTGGCTGTGCTGTTTGCGGCCGACCGCCTGTTCAAGGTGGCAGCGGCGGCTTACCTGGCCGATAAAAGCGTGGTGCTCATCCCCGGCATCCTCGGTCTGAGGCTGCTGGAGGGAGGGAACACCGGCGCAGCTTTCGGCTGGTTCTCGGACAGCACCAAAGCTCTCGCGGTGGTCTCATGCGTCTGCTCAGCGATCCTGCTCGTCGTTCTGATGATCAACAGGTTCCCGCGCGAGATGGAGAGGTGGGGAGTGATCCTCATCTGTGCCGGCGCTCTCGGAAACCTTTACGACAGGGCGTTCGTGGGATCGGTGACGGACTACCTTGAATTCCTGTTCATGGATTTCCCGATCTTCAACTTCGCGGATGCTCTGGTGGATATAGGATGTGTCCTGATCGCGGTCAGCGTATTCTTCCTTCCGGAAAAGAAGAAAGAACTGACAGCGTCAGCGGAAGAAGAGACGGAAGAGGATGAAGCTGACGAAGACGGAGCCGGGGAAGATGGAGAGGATTGAGATATCGGTCCCGGATGTTATGGCCGGAAAGAGAGCCGACGCTGCCCTCAGCACACTGCTGGCTGAGGAGTACCCCGAATCGGCGTCCCTGTTCACCAGGAGCTACGTTCAGAAGCTTATAGAGGACGGGCTGGTCACATCGGAAGGAAGGAAACTCAAAAAGAGCGACAAAGTGACGGAAGGCGCTGAAATAACCGTGGATCTTCCGGATCCGGAACCTGTCGATGCGCAGCCGGAAGACATACCTCTTGATATCGTATATGAGGATAACGACCTGATCGTGGTCAACAAACCCAAGGGGATGGTAGTGCATCCCGCCGCCGGAAATCCTTCCGGAACTCTCGTGAATGCGCTGCTGTGGCACTGCAGGGGAGACCTGTCCGGAATAAACGGCACCAGAAGGCCCGGAATAGTGCACAGGATCGACAAGGACACCAGCGGACTTCTTGTGGCCGCAAAGAACGATGCGGCGCATATCAGTCTTTCAGAGCAGATAGCGGCACATACCGTTACCAGGAAGTACTACGCCGTTGTGTATGGAAGACTTCCGCAGGGCAGCGGTATAATTGATGCGCCGATAGGCAGAAGCCAGAAAGACCGCAAAAAGTTCGCGGTCACGGAGAAGAACTCAAAGACGGCGGTGACCGAATACAGAGTGCTGGAAGAGATCGGCAATTTTTCTTTTCTGGAGCTGAAACTGAGGACCGGGAGGACACATCAGATCAGGGTCCATATGGCGAGCATAGGGCACCCGCTTGCGGGAGATCCCGTATACGGACCGCAGAAGGTCATCAGGGAACTTAACGGTCAGTGCCTGCATGCTGGGGTCCTGGGATTCATACATCCCGCGACACAGGAGTACATGGAGTTCAATTCGGAGCTCCCGCATTATTTCAAAGTATTTCTCGACAAACTCAGGAGATCGGAAAATGTCTAATTCCATTTCGGATTATCTGGTAGTAAGCGATATCGACGGAACGCTGCTTCAGGCAGGATACGGCGTGCCCGGAAGCAATCTCGAAGCCATAAGCAGGTTCGTGGACAGAGGCGGAAGGTTCACCGTGTGCACCGGAAGGGGAGTCGAGTCGGTGAGCAAGCTGACCGAATGGGTAAAGCTCTCTGCGCCGGCAGTGCTCTGCAACGGGACATATATCTATGACTTCTCAACAGGCGAGACTCTGTACTCCAGTCCCATGGCCCCGGAAGCCAGGGACGTGGTGCGCGACCTGATCTCATTCTTTCCCGAGCTGGGCGTTGAGGTCACCGTGGAGCCCAACGTATACGTGCCGAGGATGAACGCCGAGGTCGACGAGCATCTGGCGCGCCAGCACATGAGATATATCCTCTGCGATCTGGACGAGATACCGGAGAGATGGAACAAGGTGGCATTCCTCACGCGCCCGGAGCTGCTCTCCTCCATAGAGAAGTACGCGGCGAACCAGAGCACTCTCGGCGGGATCTATACGCTGTTCAGCTTCATGAGGCCGGGCCCGGAACTTGTGGATCTGGTGACCAAGGGCACCGACAAGGGCAACGGGTTCTCTACACTGTGCGAACTGATAGGACAGGATATCAACAACACCATCGTCATAGGGGACTATTACAACGACAGAGAGATGCTGAGACTGGGAGGCATAAAGGTCGCTGTGGCGGATGCTCCAGCCGAGATACGCGGAATGGCAGACATCACGGTATCAGCCTGCCTCAGAGGCGGAGTCGGTGAAGTCCTGGACAGATTCGACGAGATAGTCGGGAACTACGAGCAGATCTCCTTTGACGTGTTCTGAAACTGAAAACACAACAGGCAAGCGGCAGGCGGAGAGATTCCGCCTGCCGCTTTTGGGCTGTGTTTCGCGCTATCCTTTCAGGACCGCTCTGATGTAGTGTATGGGAAGTCCCATCTCCATGAACTTGCTCTCATGCTCTGTGACGATGGATGGATCGACTTTACGGACTGAATAGAGATCTTCGTATACTTCTTCGAGATCGAATCCGGCTTCCGCGAAGTACGTAAGCGAATCTCTGAACAGTTCATCGTTGTCAGTCTTGAATTCTACCGATCCGCCGCTTTTAAGGAAGCGCTTGTAGTTCTCGAGCTGCCTCGTGTGGGTCAGCCTCCTTTTATGGTGCGGAGGTTTCGGCCACGGGTTGCTGAAATTCAGTATTATCCTGTCGATGACGTCCTCATCAGAAAAGGCGCTCAGTATCCTTTTGGCGTCCACTGAGAGCAGGATGACGTTGTCCACTTCGCGCCCGGCGGCGGAGAACGCCTCCTCCAGATTCCTTCTGGCATACGCCAGCATGAGGCTTTTGATGTCGGCTCCGATGAAATTGATCCCGGGGTGCGAGGGAGCCATCCCGGCGAGGTACATGCCCTTTCCGCAGCCTATCTCGAGCCAGATCGGGGCATCGTTTCCGAATGCCTCTCTCCATCTTCCGCAGTATCTCGTGAAATCGCTCACATAGTAGCTGCATCCGGCAAGTTCCGGAGCCGCCCACGGTCTGTTTCTGAGTCTCAAATGACCTGTTCCTCTTCTTCCTGTGATGATCTGTACTGTTCCAGGATTTCCGGAACTTCCGACAGATGGCTTATAACGTGATCGAACTCCATTCCGGTGCCGTTTACGGTCCCGCCGGGGTTGTACCAGCAGGTCACGAGACCGTAATCGAAGGAGCCGCGCATGTCGCTGGTGAGAGAGTCACCGACCATCAGGATCTCCCGGGGCTTTACCGGGCTCAGGTCCGCCAGAACTGCGTCGAAATATTCTCTGCGCGGCTTCTCGAAACCGACATCCTCGGAGATATAGATCCTGTCAAGGATACGGTCAAGACCGGATTTCTTCAGTTTGAGCGTCTGGGACACCTTCGTCCCGTTGGACGCCGCGCACTGGATATATCTTCCCTTGAGCTGCAGGAGCACATCCGGAGCTCCGTCGCAGAAAACGATCTCATCCGACAGCCTGAACTGGTATTCGTCGTTGAAGGCTTCCGCAACGGACACATCCAGCCCATGGTTTGAGAAGAATTCCCTGAAACGACCCACCAGTATCTCCGGCTTGGTCATCTTTCCGGCTTCCAGAAGGTTCCAGTAACGGTCATTGATCGCGTCGTACTCCCTGACCATCTCATCAGTGCATTCGCCCAGAGCGAAGATCTCGAAACACCTTTTGATCGCCGCCCTCTCGGAAGCCTGGAAGCTGAGAAGGGTATTGTCGATGTCCCAGAGGATCGCTTTTATCATCTGCCGTTCCTTTCACACGTCCGGGTTGAGTTTGTAGTAGACCTTCAGGTCGCGGTAGCTGCCGCCGTAGAACAGTTCTTCCTTCCTGATACCTTCTTCAGGTATCATCCCGCATTTCTGCATGACCCTGCCCGAAGCGGTGTTCTCGACTATGTGAGTGCATATGACCTTGTGGATCCCTTTTGAGAAAAGAAAATCTATCACCGCTCCCAGAGCTTCGGTCATGTACCCGCGGTTCCAGTATCTCTTTCCCAGAGCGTATCCTATCTCGGTCGTGCGGAACACCTCGTCAGCAGAACTGCACTGGTGTATCATTCCTATCACTTCTCCGCTGTCCTTCTCCACGATCGCGAACCCGTATCTTTTCGATCTTGCGAAGTAGTCCACCGTGCCTTCCAGCGAGAAGGAACTGCGGTCATCCGAGTAGTTCATGATGTAGTATCTCAGAACGTCGCGGTCATTGGCTATGTTGCGGAATATTCCGTCCGCATCGCTGTACCGCAGATTCCTGAGCGTGAGATGAGGCGTATCAAGGCGCACGGATGCGTCGAAGGAAGTGTCCATTTCTGACCTCCGCAGCAGTGCCCTCAGAGACAAAGGGAAGGGCACATACAGTTTGAATATGATACTTAGTAAAATTATAATAATATCGGAGGAGTGTGACCATGGCCAATTATACTATTTCGATAGAAAGTTTCGTTAAGGCACTGAAGCTGGAAGTCGTATACGCGCCGTCGCCGCTGGATGAACTGTTTCTCGACACTGCCGAGATCAACAGGCCCGGACTGATCATAGCCGGATATACGGAGCATTTCGACCCGCACAGGATACAGATCATAGGACTGATGGAGCAGTCATATCTCGAACAGGAGACCCCGGAGGAGAGATATGAGTCTCTCAAGAGGATCTTCTCGAGAAGGCCCTGCCTTGTGGCTGTCGCGAGAGATCTAGAGATCTTCGAGGATGAGCTCAGGCTCGCCAGGGAATATGCGGTGCCGCTCGTGCGCACCAGCATGAAGACCTCCGACTTCATGTCGGCGACTATAGGTCACCTCAATGTCGAACTGGGACAGAGAGTGACCTGGCACGGAGAGCTCATAGAGGTATACGGGACCGGCATACTCATCATCGGAGACAGCGGTATAGGAAAGAGCGAGACCGCAGTCGAGATGCTGAAGCGGGGACACCGCCTGGTGGCCGACGACGCCGTTGAACTCAGGAGAGTCTCGGAGATCAGCATAGTGGGATCGGCACCCGAGAACACCAGATATTTCATGGAGCTCAGGGGCATAGGCATCGTAAACGTAAGGCAGCTGTTCGGAATGGGAGCGGTCAAGGTCAGCGAGAAAGTCGACCTGATAATCAAACTTGAACCGTGGGATTCCGACAAGTCATACACGAATTTCGGCGGCGGCGAGGAGACCATGGATATCCTCGGCATAAAGATACCGATGATAACCGTCCCGGTGAAGCCCGGAAGGAACCTCGCGGTGATACTTGAAGTCGCCGCCATGAACCACAGAGACAGACAGATGGGATATAATGCCGAACAGGAGCTCCTCAGCTCCCTCGGACTGACCATGTGACGGAGGGACCTGCATTGGACCGCAAGACTGCAAAGGCGCTCAGTTCCATAAATGACCTCCGGGTCGAAAAGGAAGGGGATCTCTCCCTGCTGACCGGTTTCAGGACGGGAGGGAAGGCTGCCGTCGCCGTTCCGCAAAACAAAGACGCGCTGATCGAAACGGTGCGAGTCCTGAGGAAGATCGGAGCAAAGCATTTCATCCTCGGCAACGGAAGCAATGTGCTGGCGCTGGACGAGGGATATGACGGCGTCGTGATCCTCACGAGAGAAGCTCTCTCACAGATCGATGCGGATGGCACGGTCCTCCGTGCGGGAGCGGGAGCCTCGCTGGCTGACGTGTGCAGAAGGGCATGCCGCGAGGGACTGACCGGACTGGAATTCGCCTACGGCATACCCGGTTCGGTGGGAGGCGCGGTGTTCATGAATGCCGGAGCCTACGGCGGAGAGATGAAGGATGTGCTCACGGAAGTGGAATATCTGGACAGCGACGGTCAGGTCGTGACGGCTGACGCTGCCGGACTGGGTCTCTCATACAGGAGAAGCTTTTTCCAGGATCACCGGGACATGGTGGTCCTTTCGGCAGTGTTCGGACTCAGCGAAGGAGACAGCGACGTTATCTACGAGACCATGCGCGAGACCATGAACAAGCGCATAGAGAAGCAGCCTCTGGAATATCCCAGCTGCGGCAGCACCTTCAAGAGGCCTGAGGGCAGCTACGCATCAAAACTGATAGATGAGTGCGGGCTTAAGGGACTCACTGTAGGAGGCGCGCAGGTGAGTGAGAAGCACGCCGGATTCGTAATAAACAGGGGAGGAGCGACCTCCGCTGATATACTGGAACTCATATCACGTATAAAGGAGACGGTCAGAGAGATGACCGGCTACGAGCTTGAGTGCGAGATAGAATTTCTTGAGTGATCTATGGAGAAGAAATGGAACTGCTGATAGTTTCGGGAAGAGCCGGAGCCGGAAAGACACAGGCTCTCAGTGCCTTTGAAGACATGGGGTTCTACTGCGTTGACAACGTTCCCCCGTCCATGATCCCGGTGTTCGCGCGCATGGCGCAGCAGCTGGGAAGGTTTCCCCGTGTCGTAGTCGTTACCGACGTCAGAACCGGGGATACCTCAGCGGAACTTGAGCAGTGCCTGCAGGAACTCAGGGAGGCTGGGATAGCATTCAGGATCCTGTTCCTCGACTGCGGGGATGAAGAGATAGAGCGACGCTACCGCGAGACCAGAAGGAGACATCCGCTGGAGGGAGCAGGGGACGGCTCGATACTGGACGCTGTCAGAAGAGAGAAGTATATGCTCAACACCATCCAGGAGGCAGCGGACTTCAGGATAGATACTACCAGGATCTCAGTGAAGCAGCTGCGCGAGCAGCTCATCTCCATGTTCGCTGAGGAGCCCGACCGGCTGATGAGCGTAAGATTCATCTCCTTCGGGTACAAATACGGAGTGCCGGAGGAGGCGGACCTCATGCTGGACGTGAGATGCCTGCCGAATCCGTTCTATGTGGATGAACTCAGACACAGGACCGGTCTGGATGCAGACGTCAGGAATTACGTGTTCGACTCGGATGACACCGCGGAGGTGATGTCCAAAGTCAAGTCGCTGCTGGATACCCTTCTGCCTCTGTACAGGGAAGAGGGAAAGACCCAGCTGGTGGTCGGCGTCGGATGCACGGGCGGAAGACACCGCTCGGTCGCCGTCGCGGAGGATCTGAACAGTTATATAAATTCTCTGGGATACAGAAGCAGAGTGGTGCACAGGGATATCGGAAAGGTCAGCTGATGAGTTTCTGTTCTGACTGCAAAAGCGAGATAATGGAATCGGCGCAGTTCGACAACTGCTGCCTGTATTCCCATCTCTACGGTTTCCTCTGTTTCTTTCCCAGGATCAGCGGTTCCGAGATGCTGCTGAACAGCGAGAATCTTGATATCATCGAGTATCTGGTGTCGCTGTTCGAAAGGATAGGCGTGCCGCTCGGAAAAGATGTCGTCACAAAAGGGAAAAAGATCAATACCTTCCGGTGCACGGACGAAACGGTCTGTGAGAAGATCCTCTCGGATTTCTTCCTCTCCGACGGAAGGATACAGATGAAGATCAGCACCGATCATTTTGCCTGCCAGAACTGCGCAAGATCGTTCATCGCGGGAGCTTTTCTGGCAGCCGGCGTCGTGAGTGAGCCTCACAAGGGGTATCACCTGGAATTCTCGACTCACCGCGCCAGGATAGCGCAGGATCTCGCTGAGCTTCTGACCGCGCAGGGCTTCGACGTCAAGAAGTCGATGCGCGGGTACGACAGCCTCGTATACGTCAAAGACTCCGGCCAGATCGAAGACATACTCACATACATCGGAGCGCCTCTGTGCTCCATGAGGCTCATGGAGGAGAAGATTGTAAGAGACGTCCGCAATCAGGTCACCAGGAGAGTGAACTGCGAGAACGC